>NZ_BAAAXG010000005.1 GCF_039535475.1 Streptomyces showdoensis
GAAGCGGGCGGGCGGCCGACACCGGACTGTTCTACGACTCCTGGAGGCGCCGAGCGAGGCGCTGCTCGTCGAGGAGTGGATCGAGCCGACGTTGAGGGCCGTCCGCGGCGATTCGACATGGTTGGACATCGAGCGGCTGAAGGCGTCGATCCTCGATGTCCGCAACCCGCCGAGCCGATCCCGCCGGTTCTGGTTCAACCAGATCACGGCCGCAGAGGACGCTTTCCCTTGCCGTTACGAGTGGGATGCCTGCCCGCACGAGGGCGTGAGCCTCGACGAGGGCGACGAGATCGTCTGCTTCTTCGACGGCTCGAAATCGGATGACGCCACCGGCCTGGTCGCCTGCCGGCTGCGGGACGGCCATGTGCAGACGCTCGGGGTGTGGCAGCGGCCCGCGAACTGGCCGGACGACGTTCCATGGCGGGTGCCTCGCGAGGAGGTCGACGGCGTGGTGGACCACACGTTCGCCATGTACAAGCCGCTCGCGTTCTTCGCCGACCCGGGCTCCGGGTTCGACGACGCGGACGGCGAACGCTACTGGGACGGGTTCATCGACGCGTGGGCGCAGCGCTACGGCAAGCGGCTGAAGCTGAAGGCGGTCTCGTCGGGCCCGGCGCTCACGCGGTGATGTGGGACATGCGTGATCGCCGCCGGCAGCAGACGTTCACTGAGCCGTGGACCGGTTCTACCGGGACGTCCTGAGCGCCAGCTGACCCACGACGGTCACAAGGTGCTGCGTCAGCACGTTGCGAACGCCAGGCGCCGCACGAACGCCTGGGGCTACACGATCGGCAAGGAGCATCGCGAGTCGGCCCGGAAGATCGACCTGGCGGTGTGCGCGATCGGCGCGCGGATGCTGCGCCGCATGGTGATGAACAGCCCGGCCTGGGCGAAGCGGTCAACGGCTCGTGGCAAGGGAAGGGTGGTGGTCCTGCGGTGACGATTCCCACCCTCCCCCTGCTCGACCTGTCGGACGACGAGAAGCAGATCCTCACTTTGCTGCGAACCGATCTGCTGGCGCAGCGCTTCAAGCTGGAAGTGCTGGACGCCTACTTCAACGGCGAGCAGGTGATTCGTGACTGGGGATCAGCATCCCGCCGCAGCTGAAGACCCTGCACACGGTTATCGGCTGGCCGCGGGTCGGGGTGGAGGCGCTTGAGCAGCGCCTCGACCTCGAGGCGTTCCGATGGGCCGACGGCACGGACTCCGCGGAGCTGGAGGAGATCGCCCGAGGCCAACGACCTCTACGACGAGTCGAGCCTGGCGCACCTGGACGCCCTCACCTATGGCCGCGAGTACGTCCCACGATCCGGAGGCCATCCGCTGCGCTCCCTTCCGGACCGCGGCACCCGGGCCTCCGAGACGGCCGGCTCGTCCCGCTGACGTCGCCTCCGCCGAAGCCGAGTCCGTCGGCCGGCCGGGAGACCGAGCCGGCCGACGGGAGCGGTCGCCCCGGGTCAGCGAGGGGCGAGGAGGCAGAACTCGTTGCCTTCCGGGTCGGCGAGCACCGCCCAGGAGATGGCGGACCGGTCGACGTCGGGGACGGTGGCGCCCAAGGCGCGGAGCCGGGCTTCCTCTGCCTCCAGGTCGTCGCCGGGATAGGGGCGGATGTCGAGGTGGACCCGGTTCCACACGGTCTTGACGTCGGGGGTGCGGATGAACTCCAGGTAGGGGCCGACTCCCTTGGCGGACCGCATGGCCGCGTGGTCGTCGGTGACCTCGTGCAGCGTCCAGTCCATCGCCTCGTCCCAGAACCCGGCCATCCGCCGCGGGTCGGCGCAGTCGACCACGACCGCCGCGATCGGCCCGGTGTCCCGGTAGGTCGGACGGGGCTCCAGGACGCAGAACTCGTTGCCCTCCGGATCGGCCATGACCGTCCAGGGGACGTCGCCCTGGCCCACGTCCGCGAGCGTCGCGCCGAGGTCCCGCAGGCGCGCGACCAGGGCCGCCTGGTGGGCGGTCGAGGTGGTGGCCAGGTCGAGGTGCACCCGGTTCTTCACCGTCTTGGGCTCCGGGTCGGCGACGATGTCGATGCAGACGGCCGCGGGATCGGGGTAGGAGAAGCCCACGGGTTCGAGGTTGGTCACGCCCGGGCCCTCGCTGTCGACACCCCAGCCCAGCGCCTCGGACCAGAACCGGCCGAGCGCGGCATCGTCCCGGGCCTTCATGTTGATCTGCACAAGTCGTGTCGCCATGCCGCCGATCCTAGAAGCCCGCAGCGCCCGGGCCACCCGCAGGTCAGCTCGGTCGCGGCACAGGAGTCGTCGGCCCGGGAGAAGGCGGGCGCGGACAAGGGCCGCGCGCCGCTCACGGCTGCCAGCGCGGAGCCTCGTCGTCGGGTGAGTCCGGGCTCGCGAAGTGGAAGGGGACGGAAAGGTGCTCGGCGAGCGCGCGACCGGCGCGCTCGGCGGCCACCGCTTCGGGGTGGCGGGGGCGGTGGTCCCGCGACTCGCCGAGGTAGCGCTGGGCCGTCGACCGGTAGACGGTGGCCAGCTGCGCCTCTCCCGCCGGGTCGGCGGTGACGGCCAGCAGCTGCACGAACCAGTCGTGGACGGTGTCGCCGTCCCAGACCGCCTCGATCGCCACGACGCGGCCTGCGCATCCGGCTGCCCGGTGGGCCAACGACTCCTGATCGAGCGGGCTCTCCGGTCGGCGGGCGATCCGGTCCCCGTGGTGGAGGTAGCGGTCGCCGACGATCAGTTGAGCGGTATCGACCCCTGTTCCACGGGGATCCCGGCCGATCTCGGTGATGACCCTCACCGCCATGAGCCGCGCGTCCTGGAGGACGTACCCGTCGACCTCCTCGCGGATCCCGGCCGGCAGGGTCTCCCACCATACGGCCCTGGCCGCCTTGTCCATGCTCATGCGCTTCCTCGCCCCCTGAGCCCCGTCGACGGAGCCTCGCGCCACTGTACGGCGTGGTCCGCCACCGTCTACGACGGCTCGTGTGCGGGGCCACTACTCGCCGAGGGACGGACCGGTCACCGGGCCCGGGGGTCCGTCCGGGACGGACGGGTCAGCCGCGTCCGACGCGCGCTGCCAGCACCTGAGAGGGCCTGCAGAGCCGGTCCACGATGGTGGAGGTCACGACGAGGTAGTGGACGCTGACGTACCCGTGCTCCTTGTCCACCAGGGCCGGCGCGCCGTCACGGTGGATCCGGCGCAGATAGCGGCTGCGCAGTGGGGCCCCGGCCACGAGCAGGACCGGAGAGGCGACCACAGCCGCCACGGCAACCCCGAACCTGGTGGCAGTGATCTTGGCAGTCTCGTGCGTGCGCATGGCACAGTGTCCTCGGTGCGTTCCACGTTCCCGCGGGTGGCCGGGGAACGGCTACTCGCGGGCTCGATCCGGCGCCTTCCGGATGCCCCTGCCCTCGTGCCACAGCCGTGCCGCGCATACGGCGGCCGAGGCGGCGAAGAGGCAGGCCGTGATCAGCAGCCACCGGCCCAGGAAGACGTCGGCCGGAAGGCCCGTGGAGGCGGAGTAGTGGCCGACCTGGCGGAGGATCAGCGGCCAGTACACGAGCAGCAGGACGCCCGAGACGAAGGCCGGCACGCGGATGTGGTTGATGCCGGGGCGGGGGCGGGTAGGGCGGTCCGCCGGGCGGCGTCCGAGGGCCCGTTGCAGGGCGAGGTCCGCGTACGCGTAGAGCGGCAGGAGGACGAGGTCGTGCAGGAGGGCCGCTCCTGCGAACCAGGCGGCGACGGCGAGGCTGTCGCCCTTCAGGAGCCGCACGCCCGCGTAGCAGGCCAGGGCGAAGGAGGCGAGGAGGAGCAGCAGGTGGAGCGGCGAGGCTCCGTAGCGGCGTCGGAAGGCCGTGCGGAGCGGTGGGGTGGAGGGTGTCATGCCGGTTCCCCGAAGGTGAGGCGGGTGACCCATTTGGTGTTGTGGACGCCCGGGGCCCCGGGGACGATGATCCGGGCCGGGTAGCCGTGGTCCTGGGACAGGACGGCGCCGTTGACCCGTACGGCCAGGAGGGAACGGGCGTCGCGTGCCTGGTGGGCGCTCAGGACGACGGAGCTGAACGAGCCGCCCCGTTGCAGGGACTCGACCAGGACCTGGGGCGTGTCCGTGCCCAGGCCGACGAGTGCGGCCAGGTCGGTGAGGCGGACGCCCCTCCAGTGCTGGTCGGGGGTGGACCAGCCTTCCACGCAGGCGATGGGAAGCAGGGCGTCGTTCTGCGGCATGGCCAGCAACCGTTCGTAGGTGAGGTCGGTCTGTCGGCCCGCCCCTCGTACGGTGAGCCGCCACCCGGGGCCGATGTCGCTGGGGCGGATGCCGACGGAGGCCGCGGTCTTGTTGATCTGGAAGCCGTTCGGGCCGGAACCCGGGTCCTGGCCGTGCGGGGCGAGCAGGGCCGTCTGCCGGAACCAGCCCCCGATGCTCTGGCCCGCGGTCACGGCGAACAGGGCGAGGGAACCCAGTCCGACCATGCCCAGCGCGCCCCGCCGGGAGATCGTGGGCGGCGCCGGGCGGGGCGAGACGAGGCCGGCCGCCTCCTCGCTGCCGGGGGCCGGCTGGCGCGGCCCGGAGCGCAGGGCCCGCACGGCGCGCGGCAGGCGGAGGGTCACGTGGACGGCGAAGGCTCCGATGAACACCCAGGCCCCGTACAGGTGCAGCGTGTAGAAGGAGCCCGGGAAGACGTAGTGGAGCTGCACGTTGAGGATGCCGGTGACGAACTCGAAGCCCGCGCCTCCCACGAGCAGGAGCAGGGAGAGACGCTCGGCGGCCTGGGCGGCCGAGCGGACGGGCGGCCAGGCGAACAGCTTCGGGATCACCGACCACAGCTTGGCCAGGAGTACGGGCACGAGCACGATGCCCAGGGTGACGTGGACGCCCTGGGTGACGCGGTAGAGCCAGTGGGGGGAGGTCGGCCAGGAGAACAGGTAGAAGCCGAGCCATCCCTTGTCGGGGGTCTGGTCGTTGACCGCGGCCAGGTCCGGGTCGTAGGCGGCGTACGACAGCAGGCCCGTCACGAAGAGGATCGTGACGCCGAAGAGCAGGACCGTCCCGAGCACCGCGGTCAGCCAGGGGCCGCGCAGCGGGCTGCGCCAGAACTCCGGCCGGGACGGGCCGCTTGGCGGGCCGGCCCGCCAAGCGGCGGCCGTCGTGTCCTTCAGTCGTGTGCGCCGGGTCCGGGCGGTGTCGTCGGGTTGCGCTCCCGCCCGCGCCCGGCCACCGGGTGGGGGCGTCCCGTCGTCCTTCGTGTCCGTCGTGTCCATCGTCGACCTCCGCGGCTTTCGCGTCACAGGGTCCGGCGGGGCCGCCCCGCCGGGAAGAACGGGGCACTCCGCAGGCGAGGGAGGGCCGGTGGTACGCCGCTCCGGCGCGCGGTCGTCGACGTGGAGGTGGACGGGGCCGTGGACGGGGACGTGTGAGGGTCCGGCCGGCTGGTCCCGTCGGGCCCGGAGGAGCGTCGCGCCCCGCCGGGGCCGGTCGTGCTTCCTGAGCCGCCCCGGAGCAGCCGGCCGCACACGACGGCCAGGGCCGCGACGGCGTACGTGACCGTGCCCGCGTCGGCGACCGCGCGGGAGGTCAGGTACGCGGCCGCTCCGGCGACCGCGACGCCCATCCACTCCCAGCGGCCGTCGAGCGCCACCAGGGCCACCAGGAGCAGGGCGTACCAGGAGTAGCCGGGTGTCGTGAGGAGGAACGCGGTGCCGGTCACCAGGAGGGCGCCGCTCCAGGGGCGTCGGGGGTCGCCGCGCAGCATCACGTACACGGTGACGGCAAGCATCCCGGTGATGACGGCGGGCAGGGCCCAGGTGTCGGGGAGCAGCAGCCGCAGGAGCGCGTAGCGCTCGCCGGCCGAGGCGTCCTGGTAGCCCTCCTCGTCGGCGTAGCCGCGGAGGTAGCCGAGGACGGAGGAGTGGGACAGCAGGACGTACGGGAGGTAGAGGGCGGTGAGGACGGCGGCGGCGGGGACGAGGACCGCTGCCGCGTCGCGGGGCCGCCGCACCCCGGACAGGGTTCCCGGGACGAGGACCGCGGGCAGCAGTTTGACGGCCGTGGCCAGGCCCAGCAGGGCGCCGCCCCAGGCCCGGTGGCGGACCGTCAGGCCCAGGGCCGCGACCGACAGCAGGACGCCGAGCACGTCGGCGTGCGCGTTGTTCACCGCTTCGAGGGGAACGGCGGGGCACCAGGCCCAGTAGGCGGCGGTACGCGGGTCCCCTCGGCGCCGGAGGATGCGCAGCAGGATCGGAGTGGTCGCCACGGCGAGGAGCGCGCCGCCCGCCTGGAGGGCCTTGTGGCGGGCGCCGTCCGGGGCGACGGCGTGGACGAGGAGGAAGTACAGCTCGCCCGCCGGGGGGTAGATCGTGTGGACGTGGGGGCGGTTGATGCGCGTGCAGCCGCCGTCGGGGAGGGCGGCGAGGTCCGGCGCGTCGCATTCCCGCCCGGTGGGGAACAGCCAGCGGTCCCGGTACGGGAGGAGCGCGGCGTCGGCCGGGGCGTGGTCGTAGGGCGAGACGCCCGCCGCCTGCACCCTGCCGTCCCAGGCGTAGCGGAACATGTCGGTGCTCGTGCGGGGCGCCGCCACCAGACCGGTGGCGGCGACGACGGCGCCGCCGGTGAGGACGAGCACGGCGACGTGCCGGGCGGGTACCGCGCGGAGGGACCAGGCCGCCGCCGCGAAGAGGGCCCAGCACACGGCGTACCACCAGGACAGGACCGCCGGGTCCGTGGCACGGCCGTCGTCGCGGACGGTGAGGACGAGGACCGCGGCGAGGGCGGCCACGAGGACGGCGGTCCGGAGGGTCGCGGGGAGCCGCGGCGGCCGCGCCGATGCCGCAGACCCGGTGCGGGGCGGCCGCGTCACGGGGCGGCTCCGGGCGGGTGCGGGGCCGTGGCGGGGCCCCCGGCGGCGCGGTCGCGCTGGTGGGTGGTCGCGAGGTCACGCATGTCGGCGGCGGTTCGGTCTCCTGTGTCGGTGGCGGAGCGGTCCCCCGTATCGGAAGGGGCGCGGTCACGGGTGTCGGACGGGGCGCGGTCACGGGCGGGGGCGGGGGCGCGGTCACGGGCGGGGGCGCGGTCACGGGTGTCGGCTGGCACGAGTTCGGCGAAGTGGCGGCCGGTCACCTGCCAGCCGTGGACGGCCCGCCAGCCGGTGGAGCGGGCGTGGTGCCGCAGGGCCGTGCCGCCGACGCGGGCCCAGGGAAAGGGGGCGCCGAGGCCGCCCCGGCCGTCGTCCAGGCGTACGTCGCACCGCTCGTCCACCTCGACGGGCGCGGTCTCGACCAGCAGGCGCCCGCCGGGGGCGAGGAGGCTCGCGACGCGGTCGAGGAGGGCTTCGGGATCACCGCCGATGCCGATGTTCCCGTCCATCAGCAGTGCGGTGTCCCAGCGGTGCTCGCCGGGCAGGGGGTCGAACACCGAACGGCACAGGGCCGTTCCGCCGCGGCTCACGGTCCGTGCCACGGCGGCCGGGGTGACGTCGATGCCGAGGGCTCTCCGTCCGCGTTCGGCCAGGGCGGCGACGAGCCGGCCGGGACCGCAGCCGATGTCGAGGACGGCCCCGTGGCAGCGCGCCAGGACGCTCTCGTCCGCCGCGTCGGCGCCGGCGCACCAGCGCTGGACGTCCAGGGGCAGCAGCCAGCCGTCGGCCCGGTGGAGGAAGAGGGGCCCGCGCCCGGCGCGCAGGGCTCCGGCGTAGGGGTCCGCGCGCCAGGCCTGGGCCGGGACATCGCGCGGCCCGGAGGCCGTGGAGGTGGCGGGGGTCATCGTGCCGCCGCCAGGGCGGTCGTGAGTCGCCGGTGGCACGTGGCGAACCGCCCGTGCGGCGCCAGGGCGGCCACCTCCGCGGCGTCGGCCGCGGTGTCCACGTCCCGGAGCCGTGGGAGCAGCGCGGTGCGCAGCCCGGCCGCCCGGAGCCTCCCGTACTGGACCTCGCCGGTCTCGGGCCTGGACATGGGCACGCCGAGCAGGAGCTCGGGGTCCGGTTCCGCCAGGCCCAGGGCCCAGAACCCACCGTCTTCGGCGGGACCGAACCAGGCCTCGCACGTGTCGAAGCGCAGGGCGGGCGCCAGCAGCCCGGGGGTGACCTGAGGAGTGTCCATGCCGATCAGCAGGGCCGGTCCGGGGCAGGCGGCGAACGCGGCCGCGATCCTCTCGTCGAGGCGCCCGCCGGACTGGGGCACGACGTCGAA
The DNA here is from genome assembly GCF_039535475.1 of Streptomyces showdoensis. NCBI lineage: Bacteria > Bacillati > Actinomycetota > Actinomycetes > Kitasatosporales > Streptomycetaceae > Streptomyces > Streptomyces showdoensis. The sequence goes on from NZ_BAAAXG010000005.1 coordinate 8,146, forward strand.
GCCGGGTGGCAGCCACGGTCCGGGGGCCCCGTCCAGGACCAGCACGTGCCGGTCCGCGGGGGTGGCCGCCACCGCGGCCAGGGTGTCGGCGAGCGCCGCCTCGGCCAGGGCCGCCGCCTCGTGGGCGGTGAACGGTGGGGTGAGGCGGGTCTTGACGCGGCCCGCCACGGGTTCCTTGGCGATCACGAGGAGGCTGGTCATCGCGCGCTCCCGAGGGCCGGTGCGGCGTACGGGGCCTCCGCGAGCACGGCCCGCATGTCGCGGACCGCGTGCCAGGTCCCCCGCCAGGTGCCGGTGACCTTGGACCTGCCCGCTCGCGGCAGGTAGGGGACGTCCTCCTCCCGTACCCGCCAGCCGGCGTCCGCGGCCCGGACGACCATCTGCAGCGGATAGCCCGAGCGCCGGTCGGTCAGCCCCAGGCCGAGCAGCGGCTCGCGGCGCATCGCGCGGAGGGGCCCGAGGTCGTGCAGCCGCAGCCCGGTGCGTCGGCGCAGCATCCGCGAGAGCGCGGCGTTGCCGGCGCGGGCGTGCGCCGGCCAGCTCCCCCTGCTCTGCGGCCGGCGGCGCCCCAGCACCAGGTCGGCCCGGCCGGCCGCGACGGTGCGGACGAACCCGGCCAGCAGTCCGGGGTCCAGCGAGGCGTCGCAGTCGCAGAAACAGAGGTACTCGGCGTCCGAGGCCATGGCGCCGGCGTGGCAGGCGGCTCCGAAGCCCCGCCGGGACTCGGTGACGACGGTGGCCCCGAGCGAGCGGGCGATGTCGGCGGACCCGTCGGTGGATCCGTTGTCCACGACCAGGGCCCGCCAGCCGGCGGGAACGCGGGCGAGGACCCAGGGCAGGGCCTCGGCCTCGTCGAGACAGGGAAGGACGACGTCCACGGTGTGTTCGGTCACGACTGCCACCGTAGGAACTCTCGCCGGACATAGCGGACACCGACTCCTTACGAAACGCGGACGTCGGTCGTTCGGGGCAGCCGGCGGGCGGACGGGGGCGGGCGTGCGGTGCGACTCTTGCGGCATGAGCGCGACCCCGTCCCCGACCCCGGCCCCGGCCCCAGCCCCGCAGCCGTCTTCGGCCCCGACCCCGTCCCCGCCGCCGGCCTCGGCCCCGCCGGCCCCGTCCCCGTCTCCGCTCCCGTCCCCGACTCCGTCCCCGGTGCCGGCGCCGTCTCCGACTCCGCCGCCCGCCCGGATCCTCGTCGTCGACGACGACCCGACCGTCGCCGAGGTCGTCACCGGATACCTGCACCGGGCCGGCCACGCCGTCGAGCATGCCGCCGACGGCGCTGCCGCCCTCCGGTGCGCCACCAGGAACCCGCCCGACCTGGTGGTCCTCGACCTCATGCTGCCCGGCATCGACGGCCTGGAGGTGTGCCGGCGGCTGCGGGCCGAACGCCCGGTGCCGGTGATCATGCTGACGGCGCGCGGGGACGAGGACGACCGGATCGCGGGCCTGGAGCTGGGCGCGGACGACTACGTCACCAAGCCGTTCAGCCCCCGCGAACTGGTCCTGCGCGTCGAGTCCGTGCTGCGCCGCAGCCGCACCGCGCCCCCAGCCCCGCTCGGGCCGGCCGTGCTGCGCGCCGCCGGGATCCACGTGGACCCCGCGACGCGCCGGGCCACCAAGGACGGCCGCGACCTCTCCCTCACCCTGCGGGAGTTCGACCTCCTCGCCCACTTCCTCGCCCACCCCGGCCGGGCGCACGCGCGCGAGCGGCTGATGCGGGACGTGTGGGGCTGGGAGTTCGGCGACCTGTCCACCGTCACCGTCCACGTGCGCCGACTGCGCGCCAAGATCGAGGACGACCCGGCCTCGCCCCGTCTCATCCAGACGGTCTGGGGCGTCGGCTACCGCTTCGATCCGGCCGGGCCGGAGGCGGGCGCATGAAGGACGTCCTGCTGATCGCGGCCTTCGCCCTGGCGGGCGCGGTGTGCGCAGGTGCGGCCGGGGCGGTCGCGCTGCGGCTGCTGCGGCACCGGTCGGTCGCCGTCTCCCTGACCGTCGTCGCCGCGGTCACGGTCACCGCGATGCTCGCCGGCACGCTCGCCGTGGCCTGGGCGATGTTCCTGTCCCCGCACGACCTGAGCGTGGTCACGCTCGTGGTCGCCATGGCGGCCGTGGTCTCGCTGGCCACGGCGCTGGCGCTCGGGCGGTGGGTCGTGGCCCGTGGCCGCGACCTCGCCCTCGCGGCGCGCGAGTTCGGCGAGGGCGGCAGTTTCTCGGCGCCTGCCGGCAGGGCCACCGCGGAGCTGGCCGCGGTCACCCGCGAACTCGCCACGACCAGTGCCCGGCTGGCCGCCTCGCGCGAACGCGAACGGGCCCTGGAGGCGTCCCGCCGCGAGCTCGTCGCCTGGATCTCGCACGATCTGCGGACGCCGCTCGCCGGGCTGCGGGCCATGGCGGAGGCCCTGGAGGACGGCGTGGCCGCCGAGCCCGCCCGCTACCACCGCCGGATCCGTACCGAGGTCGAACGCCTCGACGCGATGGTCGGCGACCTCTTCGAGCTCTCCCGCATCCACGCCGGCGCCCTCGAACTGGTGCCGTGCCGCCTCTCCCTGCGGGACCTGGCGGCCGACGCGCTCCTGGGCGCCGATCCGCTGGCCCGCGAGCGCGGCGTGCGCCTCCACGGGGACGACATCGCGCACGCGCCGGTCGACGTGGACGGCAAGGAGATGACCCGCGTCCTGGCGAACCTCCTCGTCAACGCCATCCGCCACACCCCGGCCGACGGCACCGTCGCCGTGCGCGTCGACCGGCGCGCGGACACCGCCGTGCTCTCCGTCACGGACGGCTGCGGCGGGATCCCCGAGGAGGACCTGCCGAAGGTCTTCGACACCGGCTGGCGCGGCAACCCGGCCCGTACCCCACCCGCCGGCGCCGGACTCGGACTCGCGATCGTACGGGGCATCGTCGAGGCCCACGCCGGGCGGGCGCGGGTGCACAACGTGCCGGGCGGCTGCCGCTTCGAGGTGACCCTGCCGCTCGCACGTGCGCAGGCGTGACGGCGGCGTGGGCCGTGTCTTCCGGACCGGGACGGCTCGGCCCGCGGCGCCGGGCGTCGCGGGCCCGCCATGATCCGGACGCGACCTAGACCACCCCGGCCGACGCCCGCTGCCCCGCTCGGGCGAACTCGGCCACGCCCTCGGCGAACCCCACGGTGGGACGCCAGCCGAACACGCGCCGCAGACGGGACGAGTCCGCGGTGATGTGCCGGACGTCGCCCAGCCGGAACTCCCCCGTCACCGCGGGCTGCGGGCCGCCGTGCTCGGTGGCGAGGGCCGCGGCCATCTCGCCCACGGTGCGGGGTTCTCCGCTGCCCACGTTGTACGCCGTGTGGTGACCGGCCGGCAGTTCCCCGATGCCCGCCAGGACCGTGGCGTTGGCGCCGGCGACGTCGCGTACGTGGACGAAGTCCCGCCGTTGCGCGCCGTCCTCGAACACCCGGGGCGCCTCGCCCCGGGCCAGCGCCGAGCGGAAGTACGAGGCCACGCCCGCGTACGGGGTGTCCCTCGGCATCCCCGGCCCGTAGACGTTGTGGTAGCGCAGCGACACCGCCGTGCCTCCGACGGACCGCGCCCAGGCGGCGGCCAGGTGCTCCTGTGCCAGCTTCGTCGTCGCGTACACGTTCCGCGGGTCCACCGGGTCGTCCTCCCCCACGAGTCCCGGCAGGAGCCCGTCACCGCAGCGCGGGCACGTCGGCTCGAAGCGGCCCCGCTCCAGGTCGGCGACGGTCCGCGCGCCCGGTCGGACCGTGCCGTGCTCGCCGCACGCGTAGCGGCCCTCGCCGTACACCACCATCGATCCCGCCTGCACGAGCAGGCGCACCCCGGCCCCGGCCATGGCCGCGAGCAGGACCGCGGTCCCCAGGTCGTTGCAGGCGACGTAGTCGGGCGCGTCGGCGAAGTCCTTGCCCAGGCCGACCATGGCCGCCTGGTGACAGACCGCGTCCACGCCCCGCAGGACGCGCCGGACGGCCTCGGCGTCGCGGACGTCACCCCGTACGAACTCGACGTCGGGGATGTCCGGCACCTGCGGATGGGCGGCCGCCAGCAGTGCGTCGAGCACCACCGGCGTGTGTCCCTCGGCCTCCAGAGCGGAGACCACCTGTGAGCCGATGAACCCGGCTCCTCCTGTGACGAGTACGCGCATGTCCGGCAGGCTACGGATTCCTCCCCCGTGGTGACCGTTCCCGCACCGGGCCGTAAGGCTTTCGTCATGGGTGCGGGCGCGGCCGTCGGCGCGTCCCTCCCGGACGAGCGCCGTCCGCGATCGCGCCGGGGCTCGTGCTCGTGCTCGTGCTCGTGCTCGTGCTCGTGGCGACGGTGCCCCTCCACAGCGGGTGTTCGCGCGCGGCCCAGCGGGCGTCCACCGTGCCGGTGCGCATCCCCTTCCTGGCCTCCGGGTCCCGCAGCGCCTTCAGGACATGGGCCACGACGGCCGCCGCGACCGCCGTGGCTCCCCAGTCGTGCACGAAGGTCGCGCCCGTCCGCCAGGCGAGCGGAGCGAGGCCGGTCGCGGTCATGAGCAGTCCGGTGCCGAGCATCACGAGCACGGCCCCCAGGGTCCACTGGGCGTAGAGCTTCTGTCCGGCGTTGAACTTGCCGGCCGGGCGCTCGGGGAGGCGCCGGCGCACGGCGCGCAGCCACGCCCGGTCGGCCGGCCCGAACCGGCTCAGCCGCGCCGCGTCGGCACGGACCGCCCGGAGGGCGAGCCCGCAGACGAAGGGCAGGGGAAGCGCGATGCCGCTCCAGAGGTGGAGCGTCACCACCACCCGCCGGTTGCCCACCAGTTGGGCCAGGGGCGGGAGATAGAGGCAGCCGGCGGTGGCCAGGCAGGTCAGCATCAGACAGGCGGTGGTCCGGTGCACCCGGCGTACGGCCCGGTCGAAGCGGACCAGGCGGTCAGACGGTGGCGGCATCGTCACGTCCGTTCGACCTTCCGACCCAGGCGTCCGTGTCGTAGCCGCGTTCCTCCCAGTATCCGGGCCGGACCGTGTCGGTGACAGTGATTCCGGAAAGCCACTTGGCCGACTTGTAGAAGTACATCGGTGCGACGTAGAGGCGGGCGGGGCCGCCGTGGGCGTGCGAGAGCGGCTCGTCGCGCAGCTTCAGGGCGACGAGCACGTCGTCCCGCCGGGCCTGGTCCAGGGTGAGGCTCTCGGTGTAGGCGCCGTCGAAGCACCGGAACCGGACCGCTCGTGCCCCGGGCCGTACCCCCGCCCTCGCGAGGAGGTGGGCGAGCGGGACGCCCTCGAAGGGGGTGCGGGGCACGCGCCAGCCGGTCACGCACTGCACGTCGTGCACGATCCTGCGCTGCGGCATCGCCTGGAGGTCCGCCAGCCGGTACGCGGCGGGGCGCTCCACCATTCCGTCGACCGTCAGTGTGTACGTCTCCGGGCCCCGTTCCGGGACGGACGAGGTCACGGAGTAGTACCGGAATCCGCCGGACCCGGGCAGTGCGGCCGCGAGCCCGGTGGGGTCCCGGCTCACCACCGCCTCCTGGGCGCGTTGCAGCCGGGGGCCCGCCAGGACGCCCACCGCGCCGAGGCCGAGGAGCCCCAGCACGACGCGGCGTCCGACCGGGGCGCCGCGGGTCTCGTCGTCGTCTTCGTCCATGGCGCCGATTCGACCAGGCGGTGACGCCGGTGACCAGGGCGGACGCTCGCCCGTCAGGGTTTCGTCATCTTTCGCCCCGCCGGGCCCCGCCCCGGTGCGGTGCACGGGTCGGTGCGGTGCGCGGGTCGGTGCGGTGCGCGGGTCGGTCGCGGGCACCGGGAAGGCCGCGGCGCTCTGCGCGGTGGTCAGGCCGCCGACCGCGCGCAGGGTCAGCGCGCGGGCGGGCGTCAGGCGGGCAGGGCCAGCAGGAGCAGGGGCTGCGTCGTGGGCTGGGCGGATCCCCCGGCGGGTTCGAGGGTGAGCCCTACGGCGGTGGCGTCGGCGGGGTCGCCGGCGAGGGGGACGGTGCCGTCGGCGCGGATGAATCCGGCCGGTCGCATGGTGCCGTCCTGGTCGAGCCAGAGCTGGTAGGTGCTTCCCTCGGCCGGGACGGGCAGACCCGCTGCCGTGAAGACGGCCTTGTTCTGCCGGTCGGAGCTGACGACCGTGGTGAGCGCGCCGTTGGTGGCCAGGCCGTGCACGGTGCGGGCGTCCGGCGCGGCCAGCACGGCGCTGACGGCGTCGAGCTGCCGGGCGGTCTGCCGGGCCTGCTGCCGGGCGTCCTGGCTCTCCTGGTACTGCCAGGCGGCGAGGCCGGCGAAGGACACGGCGGCGGCCAGGCTGGCGGCCAGGGCGAGGGGGACGGCCTTGCGCCTCAGGGCGCGGGCGGAGCGCCGGGCCGGGCCGGCCGCGGGGGCCTGTGCCGGGTCGGTCGCGGGGAGCCGGGGCGGGAGCTGCCGCACGGCGTCGATGGCGTTCATGGTCCGCTGCTTGAGGGCGGGGGGCGGGTCCTGGGCGGTCGCCGCGGCCAGGCGGGCGGCGGTCGCCTCGAACTCGGCCACGTCCCTGCGGCAGTCCTCGCAGTACGGGAGGTGCGCGGCGAAGTCGTCGCGCTCGGCGGGGTCGAGGGCGTCGAGGGCGTAGGCGGCGGCGAGGGCGTGGAGGTCGGAGCGGTGCTGGTTCATGTGGTCACCCCCATGCAGTCGCGGAGCCGGATGAGTCCGTCGCGCATGCGTGTCTTGATGGTGGGAAGCGGCGTGTGCAGGGTCTCGGCGACTTCACGGTAGGTGAGTCCCCCGTAATAGGCGAGTGTGACCGCCTGGCGCTGGAGTTCGGTCAGGCCGCGCAGACAGCGCCGTACCTGCTCGGACTCCAGGCGGGTCTCGACCTGCTCGGCGACCTCGTCGAAGGCGGTGGTGTGCTCGCGGGCCGCCTGCGCGTGTTCGCGGTCGGTGGCGGCCTGGGCGGAGCGGACCCGGTCCACGGCCCGGCGGTGGGCGATCGTCGCCGCCCACGCGGTGACGGACCCGGCGGCGGGCTGGTAGCGGGCGGCCTGCCGCCACAGGTCGATCATGACCTCCTGGGTGACCTCCTCGGACTGGGCGCGATCGCGCACGACTCTGATCACGATGCCGAACACCGTCGGGGCGAGGGCGTCGTAGAGGGTGGCGAACGCCTGCTGGTCGCCCTGGGCGACCTTCCGCATCACCTCGTCGAGGGCATGGCGCGGGGGCGGGCCGGGGGCGTCGAGGGGAACGGGGCGGTTCACCGGGCGGGCTCCGTGCATGGGGACCAGACGCAGCCGTCCGGGACGGCCGGCCGGGGGCGGGGTGTCCATCGCATGCGGGTCCTTGGTCGGGGGCGGGGCCGGCCCGGGGACGTGGGCCGGTCGCAGGGCCGGAAGGCTGCCTGCACAGACCCTTCGTAGCGGACGGGCGTGCGGATGGGAGACGTTTCCGCCGTCGCCTCCGGCCTGCGCTCACTCGTACGAGTGAAAGGATGGCGGGCCGCCCGTCCGGAGGCCCGGTGACCCCGAACGGCACGGGAAGGAGCCGCTCCTGGCTCCTCCGCCGGCCCGCGCAGGACACGGGCGGAGCGCCCGGGCGGCGCGCGCCGCACGCAGAGCCGTGGTCCTGGGCGGGCCGCGTGCTCCCCGCGTGGCCCGGGCGCCGCTTCCGTAGCTTCCGCACCTCTCCGCCCCCTCGCACGGCACCAGACACCAGACACCCGGCATCCGGCATCCGGCACCCGGCACCCGGCACCCGACACCCGACATCCCGGACTCGGGCTTCAGGCACGGCCCCTGCCGTGCCATCCGGCGGCGCGTCCGGACCGAATAGGCGTCGAGAGACAAGCCCGGGACGAAGGAGGTCTTCGACATGGTCACTCTGGTGCTGATCGGGCTGCTGGGCGGTCTGATCACCGCGGTGTCGCCCTGCATCCTCCCCGTCCTGCCCGTCGTCTTCCTGGCGGGCGGCCCCGGCACGGACGCCCCGGCACGCCGCGAGCACGCCGCCGTCGGTGCCCCCGGCGGGCCGGCCCACGACTCCGTGCCCGCCGGCGCGCCGCCCCCGGCCCGTCCGCCACGGAACCTCCGCCCCTACGCCGTCGTCGCCGGACTGGTGCTGAGCTTCGGCTTCTTCACCCTCCTCGGCGTGACGATCATCTCCGCACTGGGCCTCCCCCAGGACCTCCTGCGCTACCTGGGGCTCTCCCTCCTCGTCCTGATCGGCCTCGGACTCGTCTTCCCGCCCGTCGAACGGCTCCTGGAGAGGCCGTTCGCCCGCATCCCGCAGCGGCAGGTCAACAAGGAGGGCAGCGCCTTCGTCCTCGGCCTCGGGCTCGGCCTGCTCTACGTCCCCTGCGCCGGGCCGGTCCTCGCCGCGATCACCGTCGCCGGGGCGCGCGGCGAGATCGACGCCGACATCGTCGTGCTCACCGTGGCCTTCGCCGTCGGCACCGCGATCCCGCTCCTCGCCTTCGCCCTCGCCGGACGGCGCGTCGCCGAACGGGTCGCCGCCTTCCGCTCCCGGGCGCGCAGGCTCCGCGTGGTCTCCGGCATCCTCATGATCGCGCTCGCCTTCGCCCTCGCCTTCGACGTCACCACCGCCCTCCAGCGCGCCCTCCCGGACTACACGCGTGCGGCACAACGGCGGGTGGAGGACAGCGACACCGCCCGGCAGAAGCTCTCCGGCCTCTACGACTCCTCCAACAAGGACCTCTCCCGCTGCGAGGACGGCGTCGACGAACTCCGCTCCTGCGGCCAGGCACCCCCGCTCGCCTCCCTCTCCGCCTGGCTCAACACACCGGGCGGCCGGCCCGTCGACCTCGCGTCCCTGCGCGGCCGGGTCGTCCTGATCGACTTCTGGACGTACTCCTGCATCAACTGCCGGCGCAGCATTCCGCACGTCGAGGACTGGGACCGCGCCTACCGCGACAAGGGCCTGACCGTCATCGGCGTCCACTCCCCCGAGTTCGCCTTCGAGAAGGACGCCGGCAACGTCGCCGACCAGACCCGGAAGCTCGGCATCACCTACCCGGTCGCCCTCGACAACAGGCTCGACACCTGGGACAACTACCGCAACCGCTTCTGGCCCGCCAAGTACCTGATCGACGCGAACGGCACCGTCCGGTACTTCACCTTCGGCGAAGGCCGCTACGCCCGGACCGAGAACCTCATCCGCGAGCTGCTGCGCCAGGCCGACCCCACCACCGTGCTCCCGCCGCCGACCGACCGGTCCGACGACCGGCTCACGGCGGACCGCACCCCCGAGACCTACCTCAGCACCCTCCGGCTGCACGGCTACACCGGGACTCCCGCGCTCGCCGAGGACCGGCCGGTCACGTACTCCTTCCCCACCGCAGGCGTCCCCCTCGGCGGGGTCGCCCTGGCCGGCACCTGGACCACGGGATACGAGCACTTCACCGCGGGCCCCGACGCCCGCCTCGCCCTCACCTACCGGGCCGGGAACGCCAACCTCGTCCTCGCGGGCGAGGGCACGGTGACCGTCTTCGTCGACGGCGTACGGACCCGGACCGTCGAAGTCCACGGCACACCCACCCTGTACCGGCTCACCGAGCACGACACCGCCCGCGAGGCCCGCCTCGAACTCCGCCTCACCCCCGGCCTGCAGGCCTTCGTCTTCACCTTCGGCTGACACGGAGCCCCTCGTACGAAGAGCGCACACGAGAAGGGCGGTGCGCCACCGGTACGGCCGGCGGCGCACCGCCCTTCGGCGGCCCCGGGACTACTTGGGCATGAGGACCGTGTCGACGATGTAGACGGTGGCGTTGGCGGTGGGCACGTTGCCGCAGACGACCTTGGAGGAGTCGTTCACGGTGTACTCCTGGCCGGAGCCCTTGGTGGTGATCGTGCCCTTCTCCAGGGTCACGAACGTGCCGTTCTCCAACTGCTTCGGCGTGAGCTTTTCCCCGACGACGTGATAGGTGAGGATCTTGGTGAGGGTGGCCTTGTCGGCCAGGACCTTGTCGAGGTCGGCCTTGGGGATCTTGGCGAAGGCCTCGTTCGTCGGCGCGAAGACGGTGATGTTCTGGGCGTTGTTCAGGGTGTCGACCAGGCCCGCCTGCTTGACCGCGGCGACGAGGGTGGACAGGGCCGGGTTGTTGGAGGCGGCGGTGGCCACGGGGTCCTTGGCCATGCCCTCGAACGAGCCGGCCCCGTCCTTCGGCACACCGGCGCAGGCCGGTCCGAACGGGCCGTCGGACGCCATCGGGTCGGAGGACGTCTGCGCCGCGGGCGGCGCGGCCTGCGCGGTGTTCTCGGCGGACGACGTGTCCTTCCCGGAGTCGGAGCAGGCGGCGAGGGCGAACGGCAGGGCGGCCGCGGCGGCCACGGCCACCGCGGAACGACGGAAGCGCAGGGTGTTCATGGGGTGCTCTCCAGAGGTGAGGCAGGCGTACGGAGACCGCGGAGAGCATCCGGCGGCGACCAGCTCGCGGCAGGCGGGGCTCCCGGGTGCCGCGGGGTCGTCACGTCGGTGCTCATGTCCGGCATTCGGAGCGGAACCCCGGGCGGATGGGTGCGATCCGCCACCACGTGCCGGAACCGCGAACCGGGAACCGAGACCCGAGACCCGGGACCCGAGCCCCGGGACCCGGGAGTGGCCCGTCGCCGCCGCCCCGCGTCTCGCCGGCGGCCAACCGGCGCGGGTGCGTCGCGGCCCTCGAGCGTCCGCGCGCCGTCCACGGAGGGGGCACGGCCGAAGCCGCCCCGTGGCCGGGCGGCTTCGGATTCGTCACCACACCCCCACGGAACGAGGGCATGGCCGGGCAGAGCGCGGCTCGGCTCAGGACCACAGGGTCCAGCGCTGGTTGACCGCACCGTTGCACGGGTACTGGCGCACCTGCTCCCCCCCGGTGCCGCTCCAGGTCGCCTCCAGGCACTTGCCGCTGTGCACGGCACGCAGCTGGACGGCTCCGCCCGAGACGGCTTCCAGGCGCCACCGCTGGTTGGTGTCCCCGTCGCACTGCCACTGGATGAGTCCGGCGCCGTCGGCCCGGCTGGCGTCGTACACGTCGAGGCACTTGCCGCTGTGCCGCGCGACGATCGCGTAGCTGCCGTCGCCGTTCCGCACGAAGTCGAATGCCCCGCCCGCGGTGCGAGGCCGGGGCTCACGTCGAGGAGCATGGTCGGCGTGGTGTCCCGAGCGCATGGGGCGTGTGTCCCGAACCGCTGGGACGGGGCGGCGCTGGGGGGCCTGGTCGTCGCCGTGAGGGAGGACTTCGCGGCTCCTCCGGGCCCCGGATGTGCTTGACCGGAGGGCCAGGAGTGCCCGGGTCGGTCGATCACGGACGCGCCGGACCCGTCCCCCGGCCGGGCGGCCTTCCGGCGTTCACGGCGTGGCGCGGCGCTGCCGGGAGCAGGATGAGTGTGGTGCCGAGCCGGCGCCTTACCCCTGCCACAAACCCCCATAGGCGCGCCGAGGTGAATTCCCGATGGTGACGGACGCGGTACGGCAACCCCCTGCACGAGTGCACCCTGGAGACGGCCGGGCACCTGCGACCGGGCCGTCGAGGCGCTGCTCCACTTTCAGCCCGGAGGTCGAACGGGCCGTCGGTGACTGCCGTCGACAGCGCGCCCGCCTCGCCGCTCGCGCAGTCCTTCGCCGCGTACTTGGGGGTGCTCTGGGTTTTTCCGGTAACGTGAACACAGTTTTCTCTTTTTGTTTTCTTGTGACGGGCCGCTGGACTTCGCGGCACGCGCGGCGGTGTTGTGCGCGATGGCACTAGTACCTGGCCCGGGTATCCGGACCTTTGTAGGCACGTAAGACCGGCCGCTAACGCCGGGCCTGCCCTGCGCGGAGCCGGGCTGCACGTCACGCAGGGCCGCGCCTTGCTCGCGCAGACCTGCGGCAGGCCTCGGGCTGCTGGAGGAGCTGTCCGCCTGTGCGTACCGCGAGGGAACTCGCGCTCAGCCCTTGCCGTCGCGCACCAGCTGGACTTCTTCCAGCACGCGCGACGCCGTACGCCTGCGAGCGACCGGATCGCGAGCCCTGTCCGCTCTGGACCCCGCGACCCGACACACCAGCTGGTGCTGGCATGCTAGCGCGTTCGGGCTTGAGGACGTCGGGTCACTACAGCGCAGGCCGAGGAGGCGGGCTCGCCGCGCGTCGAACACGACCCTCGGCGAACGAAAAGCGTCGCTGGGCGATCCAGCGCACACCCGAGTGAGTCCTCACAGTACGAGACCTGCAGGGACGCAGGTCGAAGCATCGCTACCTCGACGCACGGCGCGGCCGACTGGGCGCGGACAACATACTCTCGACGTCGCACACATAGTGGCACTCACTGCTACGCCGACTAGAGACGGGGCCGGGACACCGCACGCGCCAGCCCTAAATGGCGCGTCTACGACGCCGATACTCGGCCTGAGTCACCCGCGACTACGACAGGACTCGACAACAGCCGCGTGTATACGGCCCGCGATAGGACATCATGCTGGACGCCCTAAAACCATGCGCGCAGGCTGAGTGGGCGGATACACAATCAGAGTAACTTGGCGATAATGCATGAGGCACCGACGACCGAAGGCACAGCTTGGAAGCACCATACAGGCAGACGCCCTCCTCGTGGGCACGGACGCGGGCTCGCCACCCGCCGGACCTTACGCCTTCAAAACGACGTACCCACACACGCGACACAGGATATGGCGCTTCGAAGCCGGGATCCCCGACGTCGGACCCTGCCTAGACGCGCCGGCCGCGAAGACGGACTCATCGCGGACACGGTCGGAGGGCTGACCCGCGCAGACGCCGGCACGGACCGACCCGACACCGTCGGTCAAACAACCACAGGCATGACAGGGCCGAAATCGGGGACCACCGCCATGCGAGGCGTTCGCTCGCGACAATACGCACCGGGGCGACCACGCCAGACGACAGTCGTGGGACATGCGTGGACGCCTGCGCCGCAGGCTGCACGAGTTCTTGGGGGGCAGCCACGCCCAGCGCGACGACACACAAAGAGCACTCTTGCCTCGACTCCAGACCATCACGGAAATATCCACACATAAACCCATTTTTCTTTTTTTTTTTTTGTTTTTTCCTTTGTGGGGTTGCCCCCGGCCCCAAAAAACCATACACGGAAAGGCCAGTCGCAAGGACCCTCCACCCCCATTGCAGGAGCGTAAGCCGCAACGACAAGCAACCCCATAGAGCACCATAGCATTGCACTACATTCGGAAGCACTCTCCCTCCCCCTCCCCCACTATGACCAACTAGTTAGCAGAATTGCGAAGCACAGGGGATCACACAGCAGCCATAGAACAACGCAAGACATAAAGTCGCCCCCTTAAGCTTTATTTTTAAAATATCGGCAACACTCTCAACAGTCTAAGCACGCGTTACGATAATTGAATCAGCCCCCTAGAGAACCCAAAGGGGCCCGGGCAAACGAAACATACATGCATAAATAACACCGTCCCGAAACATCTATGTGGTAAATAGCCACCCAAATCCGACCCCGCCCTTAGCGACCAAACGGGACACGCCCCAATACTGAACCACAATTAGTAAGCCGCACGCCATCCCAGTCCCCCCCTCCCCTCCACCCGTGAGAGCGCTGCTAGCCTGAGTGCCCACCGGACCCCAGTAACAATACACCTACCGGCAGACACCAAGACATATTCTAGCCTACACCTCTGATACCGCATTAGGCTCCGAAAACGTCAGGCATAAAGCACACTCAAACTACTAAGAGCTAGAGAAAAAGAAGGCCAAGTCCGGGCTAACAAAAACCAAGTTTCCACATGACGATCCGCCAACAGGCCCATGTGGCAAACCATCGAGGTGCCACACGGCAACGTATCAAGAGCATTACGCACACGGGCCTGTCCGAACGGCAAACCAATGAAGGCCTTAATTTAGACTACAAAGAAGCACTAATCGGCTCACGCCAACACACAACAAATTAGCACTGGAGGCAGCATAAAAGAGGCACAGATACCCAAGCCGAAAGACTGCATAGATCAACAAGCACAATCAGTAGGCCACGACACCACCCGCGCCCACAGCAACTGAAGCGCATCAGGCGCCAGCGGCCAGGCACCCATAACGTTCCACACACATCACAGTCAGCACGCATACAACATACCGCACACGCCGAGCTCTGACATTCAATGCATAACAACCAATGGCTCCCTCTGCCACCCAATTGACCCTGAATAACCAAGCGAACCCCATTGAGACGCCAACCAGCAGACCGTCCCCCCCCCCCTTCCCCCCCCCCCTCGTTATCTCTAGACCAGACCAGCTATAAAACCAGTAGCCCACGTTAAGGCTTTCTAGCAAGCTACCCAGGGACCACGGATTCGACCACGGCGTTTGGGATTGCAGCAGCGCCTTACAGGGTCGACCGCAACAGCCTCACTAGAGTTGCCGCACCACAGTCCATCCCAGTCGCCTAACCGCGTAACTAAAAGCTCATGTAAGCCCCCAGCAAACGTGAAATAGACAGCTTGTAAAAAGAATCCACGCGTCCCATACGCTTAGGCGGTCGACGCATATTCATCTTGCTCTAGTGCAGGACTATACAGAGGCAAGAACAGCCAGACATGGAGCAACCTCGAGATGACCGCCCCGCGCGATACCGGAAAACCTAGGGGACGCCTTCCTTTCAAACCTCCAGGTGCAGCCGATCGTTTTTTTTTTCAACTGGTGTCCGTCTCCGTGACAACTCGGGAGCCACCGACAAGCAGAAAACACTCACTCCGCAAACACGTCCGGACCATGCGCACTAGCACCCGGCCCTCCTAACGTAAAGCACCAGTGATATCCGAATCGCCTTACGACTCCACAAAAGACGTCTACGGTTGCTTAACTATTTCGCCTCGGCGCCTGGAGCGGGCCGTCTGGTCCGTCGGGTTCCGACGGGGCACCATCAACCGTCCGTAACAGCGCCCCCATAACCCGGCCCATCGGTGCCTCAAGCCTAGACCCCGGCCCTTACGTAGCGCTCCGACCGCACAACATACTGCTCCCCCGACTTCACTCGTACGCGACAGTTAAGCCATATTTTACCACCATTGCACCAAAGAATCCTCCTCAGCGCTTCGGGTCGCCCCCCCTCTCCTCGGATTCCACACGATCCACGTCCCCCGGACGAAGTACACCTCACAATCCGAGACCCATAAAGGCCTACAATGACATTACCAAGCATGTCGTCATCTTGACCAGGACGCCAGTAATCGCCCTTTAAACGCCCTCGGAAACCGTCTACATGACGCCACGCCTCGACATGGCCCCCACACGGTCCCCCAGGGGACTTAACCGCTTCCCGCCCGCGGACCCCGGATCGCCCCATATTCGCGACCAGGAAGCACAAGAAGGACTACGTATTAGCCACTACGCCCCCTCTTCTGGCAAACTTACCGCCGCTGGCACGACGCACAAACGGGAGACCGCCTGCCCAATGAACCCGTCCGAAGGACTCAATCCGATGTTCAACCGCCACAAGTTGAGAATAATAGACCTTCTACGCGGCCGTACGCCCGGCCGTACTGCCTCCCTTCTAGCAGAAACGCCGTCCTCATAAATACACCTCCTTAAGAACACCGAGCAAATGCCCATGCCGCGCCCTCACGTAGCACGTAACAGCAGGCCCTTGCGCCAGATGAAACAAAGAGATCAATTCCCAAAGCCAATTAGAGTACATGAGTGTCGTATAATCGTACCTATTAAGACACAGTATGGGCAAGACGCTCTAAACGCTACAAACAGGTCCCAGGATGTGTAGAACCGCACAGCACAACATCCCGCCCGCCGAGGCGACACTTTGAGACGGGCATAGCCCTACGCCCACTGCAGCCCCCCAGTCGACCCCCACTCGCATGCGGGGAAACTTGTTCCGCGGCACCTCCACTTACTCTTGGATATGGATCATTCGCTGCGCACACGAAGTAACCAAAGTAAAACCGCCCCCGTAGCCAAAGAGCCATGCTGCACAGATGATGCCGCCCAGCAGCACGAAATGCAAGCCTCGTACCCTATAAGGCCCCTAGCCCGCAACTTTCGGCTGAGAGAGGCCCTCGGGACCGTCAGAAACGCCCCTGCGCTAGCCGATAGAGCAGGCAGACGAGGTATCCCCACTTACCGCCCATACAAAGTAGACCGGTCAATGAAGCAGATCGGTACGTGACGTGAAACCGGCCCCCCCAGGATGCGCCACAGATAGAAGCCTAATCAACCCGGAGGAACCCTCTCCATCCCCCCCCAAGAGCACACTCCGGACCACGGCGTACTACCTTATCCCAGCCGGAGCCGAATACAGCTGTCCGAAGGCCGCCGCACCGTGCGCCTTTTTCTTCACACTCCCTTTACAGCGAGGACCTAGGGATCACCATTCATAGCGACCCAGGACGTGGACCTACGCCGAGCAACCAGCTCGACCCGACGGCGACCCGCACAACGTTGGCCGCCACGTTTAATTGGCCCTATTGGAAGGTACGCGACCGACCCCCATTCCAGCCCGGCGCACGCATATCACAGCCCGGCCTTCACAAACATATGCGCGCGCCGCCAAGCGTGCTTCCAGGTATGTGCAAGTCCTAAACATAGTGGCCATTTAAGCTGCTACTGTGTCCTCCATCATCCGACATCGTCAAACATGCGAAGGCGATACACTGCCTAACGCAGAACCCGCCGCCACTGTCTATCTGGAAGGAATAAGCCAGGTAGCAACCACCACTAGATAGCACGCAGTAAGACGTATATTCATCGTAAGACCTTATGCGGGTAATGCAACAGGGAACGCGGAAGGCTCAACACAAGACCGGCACACGGGAATACAAAGGCGCCGAAATAAGGAGCCAAACTAGCGCGACACCCTTACGTCGAGTTTGCGTAAGCAGCGGCACTCCCAATTACGCTCTAGTCCTGCCGCCTGATTCCACGCAGCATAAATCCTGCAGAGGCCGGGCATAGTCCGCAGTGCGTCCAGCCCGCAACCGTCACGCGAATATTGATCGTCCTAACAAGTAATTCAGACATGACAGGAAAATAGCACCGCAGGCCAAACAGGCCGATTCACACGCGCACCAAGCGAGCATGGCGCCAGAGCACTCAAGGCCTGGACCCGGACCAGACCCCACCACCCAAGGCGCTTATCCATGTCCAGATTAAAAAAGGATTGTACGCCAACACCGACAATGAAGACCCACAGACGAGAAGACCACGAGGAAAAGCCAAGATCGAAGAGAAGACCCGAGCAAACCTGTACTGACCAAACCGCAATACGGGCGAGAGCGGTCGGCGAATCGTGGTACATCCGAGCGCAAATCACGCATCCTGAGAGCCACAGGTCAAAAGGCCCATGAAGAAATCCAGCCCACTACAGGCACGCCCGATCCGAGCACCTCTACGCAATTCGGGCAGGCCTGACCCTCCCGCCCCCCCCACAAGTGGCCGCCCCCCAGTCTTGAGCAATTAATCGCCGCCCGCAGACGAGTTCTGGAAGCCTAATTTCTGGTTGGAGAATCAGAGTGCGGAGCATACCCACATCATCAGGAGAGTCCAAAGTATAGCACCGCTTCAGAGAGCGTCGTGATGCGATCCCTCGACCCACTGCCGAAACCGCCCCCGCCTGAGCAATTCGTAGTTCGCGCGGCTGATGGCACCCCGCCCCCCGGGGTTCTCTATGTCGGACACTCGATACGAACGACGACAAACGTCCGGATAAGCACATCCAATCATAGCATATAGGCGTCCATGTAAGGTGCCCCGTGGGCGCTCAACAAAACAACGTACAACGCTCCCACAGATCGCAGCACACTGCGCAACGAGCGCACGCGCCCCACCCATCTCGCGACTCCGGTCATTAGCACCCTGTGGTGGCAGCACGCGAAGCACTTCGCTGCTACTACGGCAATTGTGAGGCCTGACGACCATGTGACCAGTAGATCTGCCCAAAGAGCTAAGCCAAGGTATCTCCGTGGGCCTATCAACGGCAAAGAGCACCAGAGGGAAGCCTTATAGACGTGAGTTGTACGATCCGTATTTAGACTCGCCCATTATTGACCCTCAAGACCCGTCACCGTCTGTCCCGAAGAAACTTTTCCTTCGGGCACCTCATATGACGCCGAAGTCTCGACACGGTGACATTACCCGAAGCCATCTGCTAGCACCGGCCTAGGGGTGATTCGATGACGCGACTTGCTAGGACAGGCCCCCCCCACACGGTCAAGTTTGGTCCGGGGTCGGCTACCGGGGGGTGTCCAGGGCCCTCCAAATGGCCCGCGCTGGCGGGCCCACTAACTGGCCCATCCGCAGCCGCCCGTGTGCGACCATAGGTGTAGCGACAGACGTGCGCGCGACCGCTATCATCAGCGGCGGAAGCAGGCGGCAGGGCACCGCGGCCCAGCTCGCACCTCGCATAATCGCCTTTTTTTGACGCGGAAATGATGAGACAAGGGCACAAAGCGAAGCAAATTCTTTCGAATGTACACAACGTGATGACTAGGTTCTAGTCTCCCTCGCATGGCGCCGCGCCGTTGCTTCCACCACGTAAGCTCCGGGCCCACACGACAGAGTATTGCCAACTTCAGAGCGACAGCCACGACCTAGTCGAGCCCGCTCTCCGCATCACGCCCTTGGTTCCGTTCCTAGTGAGCCACACTGTTATCAGACCCCCACTAATTGTCGCCGCTAGCGAGCCTCAGCTACACGCTGATACAACAATACGTAATATAAAGAGAGCGTATAAACGCTAGCGGGTGTTACAACTAGACAACTACAGAATACGGTCCCGAACGAGGGAGTACGCACGAATTCCTTTTCAACTTACGTTCTTCTCTCCCCCCCCAGGACGGCTGCGAAATACCACAATAGACGCGCTGCAGAACCGCGCGATGGACAGCTGGAGCTCAGTACAAGAGCCCAAAACGTGATTTCAATGTATAGTACAAGCCTGAAAAACTATTAACAACGTGGCTTCTCGAGCCATACATAGTCCGTTTCAGAGACGCGACCCCTCCCTTTTTAACTGCTCTATTACTCTTCTCTTGTGAGGCGTACGGGCAGGCAGTACATGAAAAGGAAACCGCAGACGCCAGCGACAGCCAAGACAGATAATTTTGGATTAAGTAGTGCGAAAGACTCCGCCCAGCAGAGAGTGTTGGGACAGTCTGCGACACACTGTAGGAACAGGGCAGTGACCGCCACAGCCAAGTCCCCTGTGCGCTTACTTTCCAGTCCTTCGATTGGGCTTCCCACCATGCATCGATCGCTCACGAGCCGCACAAGGTGAAGCGTTGCTTTGAAGCGCCGGCGGGTATGTTCCACGCCTCCGCCGCTGACGCTGGGGAACGACCCCAGCGGCCAGACGTGAAGGCACTATCGCACGGTTGTAATAGACCGGGGCCACTACGCGCACGCCGGGGCACGTGTCCTTAACGCGGCCGCAAGCGGCCGATTAGCCATTCAACACCGACGAACGGGGGATCCACGAGACCGTGTTCCACCACATTGGATCGGAAGGCGAACCAAGCCTCAGTCCGTGGAAGCCGAACTATGGCAAAGCACCCGGCTAGCACAGAACGAGCGTCGGACGTGCGAGGCGCTGAGAGACCGTCGACGTAGAAGCCAGGTTCCGCCGACCACAGTCAGATACTGCGCCACGCCCACCGTCACCTGCCCCGAGGACAAGTGATGTCCGGCCGGCCGCCCCGAGGACGGGATTCAGCCGCTTGCCCAAGTAATCCTCAACTCTGTGGGACGTGCCCCGCTTCTAGCGCCACCACGGCTGTGGAGCCGCCTCCCCCCGCCGGAAGCACGACATCCGCCCACGAGCACGCCAAGAATAGAGATCACTCGAGCAAGTCAGGAGTGGAGGAATAACGAGGCCGCCGAGGCACCAAGACCAGCATTGGCGAAGTACAGACGGCTGTGAGTTAAGCCGCTTTCCCGAGGGGAACGACCACCACCACCCGAGTGTAGTCACCCGGAGAACGTTCGCGTTTTAGGAGCACAGCGCCCGCCACCTGTTGTCCCGCGAGGTCCAACGAGAGCGACCGATCCAGCCAAGACGGTAACGGGTCGAACGAGAGGCTCCAACGCCGGGAGTATCCAGGCCAACCATAGCCTGCGCCGCACATTTTACAACGCGGCGTCGGCCCGAGACCCTGGTGCGTGGTTGGGACTAGAGACCCGGATCTAGGGGGTGGCGGTGCGCCGGGTCTGCACTGTCGCTGTGCGTCGAGCACCAGGGTAAGCAAAGCTCCTCGGGGCGACCCGACGCTCCTCCTTAGAGCTGCTCCTCCACGGATAGGGGTCGAGGGCGTAACTGTCAATGCGACCCGGGCATGCAAGGACCGAGCCGGAGATGAGGAACAAGTCGTGTGAGATTACCCCGACAGCCCACGCACGGGCGTGGTAACGGCAGCTCCGCGGGGGTGTCGCCAGGTGGTCGAACGTGCACCTCGACGACGTCAACCACCATCCGCATGCAGGTATAGTGCAGTATTGTCGAACGTGAATGTGATCGTCTCACTCACAGGCGCAGCCAAGCCACCTGTCGGTCCTGCACGGGTCGCTCGGAGCAAGGACACACGCCGGCTCGCCGCGGCTACACGATAAGCCGTGAGTTGAAGGAGCCGACCAGACAATGACCCGGTGCTGCGAGCACCCGGACCACACCGATTACACCTCGTCACGAGCCCCCGGGTCGCGCAGGGCGCAGCGTCCGGCGGTGACGAGGCCGCGGGGCAGCAGGCCGAGCCGTCCGCACTGCGGTCACGGGCGAGCCCGCGCCTTCGCGCGATCGTGACGTCGGTGCTTACGGTGCGTGGCACGGACAGGGACAGCAGCCGAGCAGGTGCCGCAGGCCGCCACACAGAGAAGCTTCATGGACAGAGACGCCCAGCAGCGGACCGGGCTGTGCGTCAGGGTAAGAACACGGTGACGAAGGATCTGTCCACGGCGCTAGGGAGGGTCCAGGGTGCGTGTGGTCATGGCCCACTCATGAGGAGAGAGACGGGCCCTTTACAGTGGTGCGGCGGGTCAGGCGACGTTGCCTGAGCAACTGGGTCGGTTTAGGGGCGACGCCGAGGATCATCAGGGGCGGCTGACGGCCCGGAACAGCACGGCGCCAAGTACCAGGGGCCCTGGATAGATGGAATGGTGCCTGCTAGGGCTCGATCGCGACCGCGCGCCCGAAGTGCACGAATGAGGAGGGAGCATGGACCCTACTGGGGACACGCCTCACGCCGCTGGCCGCGAGGCCGGCTCCTCGGAAGTCGGGAGCGGCCCCCCGCGCTGCCCGCAACGGCGCCCCCGAGCAGCCAGCGCCGTACGCCTGCGCCCACCACCCCCCCCATACGACCCGCCACCAGCACCGGGTCTCACCCTCTTCCTGCTCGCGCGCCCGACCGCCCCACACTGCCTTTGGTGCACGCCAGGACGAACGGCCCCCCCCAGAACGGACGAGCGAGTACGCGAGGGCGTCTGGCCCGCTCTTGGTAACAGCGGATCGCCCGTCGTGCGCAGGCACGCTACGGCAGGACGGCGCACCGCCAGGGCAATCAGGAAGACCCTCGGTGGGAGGCCGTAGAGAGAAGGCAGTACAGGTCGAGATACGAGGACCGTGACAAGGAGGCCGTGGACGGTCAAGGAGGGGTCTCACGGTCGCGAGGGCAGCAGGATAGACCACCGGCGCCCGCTGAGGGAATAGTAGACGGCCCGAGTCATCCCAACGGGCGGTAGAGTCACGATCCAGGCTCGTCATTGGCGCAGTGGGACCCCGAGGGGGGCCCGCCGAGTGGCGCTAAAGGCGTGAGGACCAGGTGGGAGAGGCTCGTCTGCCACGGACGGGCGAAGCGACGGGGCGTGGAAGGTGCGGGGACTTTTGTACCAGCCCCCAAGCGCGGACAGGGTCTTATGGACGCTCTGCGCGCCCCTCGGCTGGGGGCATGGAGAAGGTACACGAAGACCGTTCGCCGACGGTGGACAGGCTGAGGAACCACGCGCAGAGCGGCGCCCCAACAGAAGACTCCGTACACGGGCGCCTCCGCGCAAGCGCCCGCTAGGCGTCCACACGGCGCCGCGGGGGCCCCGGTGGACGCGGACAGGTGAGCGGCCTTAGGGTGGGAGCTGCGGGCTGGTGGTCCTGCTCGGGCCGTAGGTAAGGACCGCCCGTCGAGGAGGTGAACCAGCCCGGCACGCCGGCGGATTTCAGACACAGCGCAGCCGGCCTGGCCGCCACGCAGACCACAAGCTGTGGTTGAGCACGAACGACCGCCTCGAACGGGACACCTGGGCACGCCCCTGCCGGCCCCGTCCGGCCGTGAGCACGGCTGAGGGACCGCCCAGAGGGGGAGCGAAGGCGCCGAGGTGTCATCACCCCGTCCGTCGCACCCCCGACAGGCCAGGCGCACCAGCGGTACACCTGATGTCAACGCGTGTTCGGGTGCGAGGTCGAACGGGAATCTAAGAGGGTGATGGCCCCCGGTTGGACATCCCAGTCGCGGGGCGCAGGTCCCCCCCAGGGCCCGCAAGGGTAGGTTCACGGCCGTGGGTATTCTGCCTGCGACCGGGGCGCACCGGAGCACCATTGCCGCCCGCGTCGGGCATGGTCCCAGGTGGCACCATGGACTG
>NZ_BAAAXG010000006.1 GCF_039535475.1 Streptomyces showdoensis
CCTCCGAGGCGTCCGGTGATCAGGTGGTTCCGTGGCTCCCGGGCTGAATGGAAGCTCGGGCGGAACCGCTGGTCAATGCCTCTCCCGCTGCGGAATCCGTCGCTCCGGGGCGCGCCGACGGGGCCCTGGGGCGCTAAGAACGCGATAAGACGGCGTAAACACTCGGTGCGGGAACCGCAGCCCGCCCGCCAGGTCTTTTCCCGCGCTTTACCCCCTGCGGGCACCGTCCCGTCCGCGGTTCGGGACGGTGCGCGTCACTCGGGACGGCTGAAGCGGCGGGCGGCCCACACGAGGGTCAGCACGCCGAGGGTGAGGAGCAGCCCGGCCTCCAGGGACAGGGGCGGCTGCCGGCCCGCCCATTCGACGCCGCCGACGGCCGCCTGGTCCGGCACCCGCAGGGAGATCGAGCGCCGCAGCAGGTCCACCCCGTACGCGAGCGGATTGACGGTGGCCAGGGCGCGGGCCCAGCCCGGCAGGGACTCCAGGGGGAAGAAGGCGCCGGACAGGAAGAGCAGCGGCATCATCAGGAGGCTGAGCAGGGTGTGGAAGGTCTCGGGGCTGCGCAGCGTGACCGCCAGCGCGAGGGCGAGGGCGGTGATGGCGAAGGAGGCGAGCAGCATGCCGCCGAGGAGCAGCAGGAGGAGGAGCGGGTCGTAGGGCAGGCCGACCGCGCCGGCCAGGCAGAGCAGTACGGCGCCCTGTACGGCGGCGACGAGGGTGCCGCCGGCGCAGCTGCCGAGGAGCAGGGTGGAGCGGCTGACCGGGGCCATCAGGAGCTCGCGCAGATAGCCGCTCTGCCGGTCGGTGATGAGCCGGATGCCCACCATGATGGCCGGGGTCTGGACCGTCATCATCAGCATGCCGGGGAAGAGGTACGTCTGGTATCCGGTGCCCAGGGAGGCGTTGGGGATCAGGGTGGCGAGTCCGCCGCCGAGGGCGAAGAGGTAGAGCACCGGCTGGAGCAGGACGAGGCCGGTGTGGGCGCGCTGGCAGGCGAGGCGCAGCAGGTCGCGGTGGACCAGGGCGTGGATGGCGCGCAGTTCCTGCCGCAGCCGGGGGGCCGGTCCGCGGTCCGTGGCCTCGGGTGCCCGGAGGGTGAGGGCGGTCATCGGCCGGCTCCCGCGGCGGTCGCGGCCGGGGTGGTGTGGATGCTGCGGCCGGTGTGGTGGAAGAAGACGTCGTCGAGCGTGGGCGGGGTGGCGGAGGCGGCGTGCACGGCGATGCCGTGCCCGGCGAGGGCGGCGCACAGCCGTGGGATCCACGTGCTGCCGTCGGGTACCCGGAGCCAGGTCCCGTCGGCGTCGGCGGTGACGGGACGGTCCGGCGGCGCGGCCTGGGCGACGATCTTCCGGGCCCGCTCGTCGTCGCTGGTGCGGAGCACCACCCGGTCGTCGCCGATCTCGGCCTTGAGCGCGTGCGGCGTGCCCTGGGCGACCAGCCGGCCCCGGTCGGCGATCGCGATGCGGTCGCAGTTCTCCGCCTCGTCCAGGTAGTGCGTGGTGACGAAGAGGGTGCTGCCCTGCCGGTCGCGCAGCTCTCGCAGGTGCTCCCAGATCTGGGCGCGGGCGTGCGGGTCGAGGCCGGTGGTCGGTTCGTCCAGGAACAGCACGCTCGGGGAGTGCAGCAACTGGCGGGCGATCTCCAGGCGTCGCCGCATGCCGCCCGACAGGGCGCGTACGGGGGAACGCCGCCGGTCGGTCAGGCCGGCCGGTTCGAGCACCTCGGCCGTCCGCCGGAGCACGTCGCGGCGGCGCAGCCCGTAGAGGCGGGCGTGGATGCGGAGGTTCTGCTCGACCGTCAGGTCCGGGTCGAGGGCGCTGTGCTGGAAGAGGATGCCGACCTGTCGCCGCACGTCGTGCGGCCGGGTGAGCACGTCGAAGCCGGCCACGGTGGCGCGGCCGGAGGTGGGGCGGGCGAGGGCGCAGAGCATGGCGATGGTCGTGGACTTCCCCGCTCCGTTGGGGCCGAGGAAGGCGAAGGTCTCGCCCTGGCGCACGTCGAGGTCGAGGCCGCTCACCGCGTCGACGACGGTGCCGTGCGGGCCCGGGTAGCTCTTGACCAGACCGCGCGTGCTGATGGCGTATGGCTGCATGGGGCTCGTCCCTCGTGGTCCGGACCGCCCTCGGAAGGGCGGGCGGTCGGGCGGGTGGCGGAAAACCCGATCCGGCCGGCGGTCGCCACGGGGGCGACCACCGGCCGGAGGGGCGCGGCCGCTACGCGCAGCTGATGCCGATACAGACGGTGTTGAGGAGCGTCAGCAGGCCGACGCACGCGCACGTTCCGCTGAACGAGTCGCCGTCGACACCGACCGGGTCGGTCTCCGGAAGGGCGTGCAGGTGGGCCAGCAGCTCGAGGTCCTGGTTCTCCATGACATTCTCCTTCTCTGTGACGTGACGGCAGGGATTCCTGCCGCTCAGACCGGCTGCTGGACCATCCAGTGCCGGGGTTCTGTGTGGCGGATCCGCAGGAGGAACCCGAGGATTCCGGCGGATCCGTCGCTCCAGCTCGTCGAGACGTCCCCGTACTCGTTCGGGAACACGACGTGGCTGCCGCGGTGGGTGCGTTCGGAGCGGATGAGGCGGGCCAGGTCCTCGGCCATCGCCCGGTAGGCGGGGTCGCCGGTGGCCTCGGCCATGTCGAGGAGGTAGTCGCCGTTCCCGGCCAGTCCGTGGCACTGGGTGACGGCCGCGCGGGAGGCGCGCTCCACGACGGCGCGCGTGCCGGCCCGGGCGAGGGCGCCGAACCGCTCGTCGCCGGTCGCCCGCCAGAGGCGGACGAGGAAGGAGCCGATTCCGGCCGACCCGTGGCACCAGTACGGGGCCGTCGGCACGTCCGTCTCCTGGGCCGGCCACTGGGCGGCGCCGTCGACCATGACGGCGTGCGTCACCAGGTGTTCGCCGGCCGCCAGGGCCAGTTCGCGGTGGTCCGGGCTCTTGGAGACGGCCGCTGCCTCCAGGAGGAAGCAGCCGATGCCGGAGGTGCCGTGGGCGAAGCCCAGGTAGCGCTTGCCGGCCTCCTCGACGACGGCCTCCGCGGGCACGGGCCAGCTGGCTCCGGAGCGTTCGCGCCGGGCCGCGGCCGCGAGGCGGTCGGCCAGTTCGACGACCCGTTCGGCGAAGCGGGGGTCTCCGGTGCGGTGCCACAGGTGGACGGCGGCCAGGCCGCTGCCGGCCGAGCCGTGGGTGATGTCGTGGCTGGGCGTCGACTCCTGCGGCGCGAGCGCCAGGGCGAGGGCGTGGTCGACCAGGGCCCGGTCGTCGACGGCGCGTCCGGCGTCGTACAGCGCCCAGGCGGTCCCGCGGCCGCCGAAGTGCAGGCCGGGGCGGGTGGAGCGGGTGTCGGTGCGGTCCGCGATCCAGCGGCCGGCCGTGGAGATCAGCTCCGGCAGCCGTGGGTCGCCGGTGAGCTCGAAGTACCGCGTCAGCACGGCGAGCACACCGGCCGCGCCCTGCTGCACGGTGCAGGCGTCGGTCTCCCCGGCCTTGGTGGACACGGGCCACAGGCGTCGGTCGTCCTCCGGTGTCATGGAGTCGACGAGGTGCTGCACGATCCCGGCCACCACCGCCTCGTTCTCGGCGGCGTCGGCGGCGGCGGTGGCGTCCCCGGCGTCGGTGGGCGTCGCCGCGCGGGTCCCGCCGGTCCGCGCGGACGCGGCCGGGGTGGTCGCCGGCGGTCCGCTCTCCCGGAGCGCGTCCCGGGCCCGGGCGGGGTCCCAGCGCTCGGCGGGTTCGTCGCGCATCAGCCCGAGGATCATCGCGCGCAGGCCGTCCGGCAGTCCGGCCGGACCGGCGCAGGCGCCCAGCCACGCGCCGAGCCGTTCCTGTGCCGGCCGGGTGGCGGGCTCCTCCTGCAGGAGGTTGGGGACCTTGCCGGTCAGGACGAAGCAGAGGGTGGCACCGAGGCTGTAGTAGTCGCCGGTCGGGGAGACCGGGGCGTCCACCAGGCGCTCGGGGGCGCTGAAGCCGGGGGTGCCGACGCGGCTCGGGAGGGCGGCGTCGTCCTCCAGGACGGCGAGCTCCAGGTCGATCAGGCGCAGCGCGCCGTCGGGGCGGACCATCACGTTGGCCGGCGTGAAGTCGCGCAGCACGCAGCCGCGGGCGTGGGCGGCCTCGACCAGGTCCACCAGACGGGCGGCCTGGGCGAGCGCGTCGGCGTGGTAGCGGGTGGCGCCGGCGTCGCGGAAGTGCTCGGCGACCCAGTTGCGCAGGGGGATGCCCGGTACCTCCTCCTGGGCGAGGAAGAGGTGGCCGCCGTGCTCGAACATCGCGAGCGGCTCCGGCGCGAGCCCGGTGCCCTTGAGCTTCTCCAGCGTGCGGGCCTCGGTGCGGAGCCAGTCGCGGACGTCGCTGCCGGAGGCGTCGGCCTCCACGTGGGGCCGGGTCTCCTTGATGACCACGGGGGCGCCGGTGGTGAGGTCGGTGCCCCGGTAGACGCCGCCCTTGTTCGTGTGCCGGATCGCCTCCCGTACCGAGAAGCGGCCGCCGAGGACGACCGGGCGCCGCTCGGTCTCCGCTCTGGGCGGGGCGACGGGCACGGATTCGGGGAAGGGGCTGACCGCCCAGGACGGCGGGGCGTAGCTGCCGGTCCGCTTGTCCTCCACGGGGTTGCCGTCGGGGTCCTCGATGTACCAGACCATCAGGCCCTCGTCCGAGAGCCGCCGCCGGGCGGCGAAGGCGCCGTAGCGGTAGTGCACGAGGCTGTTCGGGGCGTACGGCCGGTCGGACAGGATCCGGGGGCCCGCGAGTCCTCGGGTCGCCGTGTGGAGGTCCTGGGCGAGCCGGGCCGCGTCGGCGTCGGAGGCCGGGTAGACCGTGATGAACTTGCCCGAGCTCCCGCGCGGCGTGGCACGGGTGTTGAGCGCGCTCACCTGCTCCAGCGACCGGGCGAACTTGAAGGCGGCCCCGTCCCGGAGGAGCACCTCCAGGGCCTTCTCCAGCACCGCGGGGGCGGAGGCGGCCGTCGCGGAGACGTGCAGCTTCCAGCCCTGTGCCGGCCCGGTCCAGGAGGGCGGTGCCACCCGGCACCAGCTCTCGTCGGACTCGGTCGCCCAGCTCTCGCCTGTCCCCGTGGCGCGCAGTGCGCCGTGGAGCAGGGTCTCCAGCTCGGACTCGGTGACGTGGGTCGTCATGCCCTTCCCTCTCAACGGGTGAGAACCGCTGGGAGGGAGCGTGCCCGGACGTTCTTGTCATACCAACACACTCACCACCGGATTCACTTGATTCGGCGAGCGCACGGGCACCGTGTGCCACCTTGTGGCGCGACCGCGCGGGAAGGGCGTGCGGCCGCTCACTTCGGGGCGCATTGGGCTCAGCGCACGCCTTCCCAGAGGGCGCGTTCGCGGGCGCGCGGATCGCTGACCTGGGCGGGGCCCGGCGTGGTGAAATCCATCGCCGTACGGGTGGTGGGGGCGTACGGCGCCCAGCCGGGGTCGCCCGTCCTCGCGAAGGCGACCCACGCCCCGTGCATGGCCTCCGCGAGCGCCCGGGGCGGGTGGGCGCCGAGCACGGGGGCGTAGGACGGGTCGTCGAGGCGGTCGAAGACGAAGGGGAGTTCCAGAGCGTGGCAGGCTCCGAGCGCCCCGTCGAATCGGGGGGACCGCCAGGAGAACTCGTACAGGTACGAGCCGGGGACGGCCTCGGCGAGGCGGACGGCGGGGATGCGGTAGAACCAGTCGGTGGCCACCGCGTCGAGGAGTTCGCCCGGCGTGGCGCCCGGCCGGGCCGCCGCGTAGACGGGGAGGGCCTCGGCGGGGTCGAGGCCGTAGGCCGAGGTCAGGGCGTGCAGGGTGGTCTCGGGCACGAGGTCCAGGCGCCCGGTGGGGACGAGGAAGAGGCGGTACTCCTCCCGGTTGCTGCCGATGAGCAGGTCGACGCCGCAGTCGGGCGGGGGCAGCGCCGGACCGGTCCTGACCGGCTCGAAGGGCATCATGTTGAGCGCGGCCTCGCCCCACAGCGCCGGGTCCGGGCGCGCGTTCACCTCGCCGCGCAACTCGGCCTGGGCGGGCAGCAGTTCGGCCAGCGGGACGGCGGCGAAGGCCTCCGGGTCGGGGTCGATGCCCAGCTTCTGCGCCAGCCGGGCGGTGACGAGCTCCGCGGAGGCCGGGCGCAGGAAGTGGTGACAGGCCCCGGACTGGAGGATCGCCCGCCGGAACAGGCCGCGGGCCGCCGGGTCGGTCAGGAGCATGCCGATGCTCATGGCGCCGGCCGACTCGCCGAAGACGGTCACCCGTTCGGGGTCGCCGCCGAAGGCGTCGATGTTCTCCCGGACCCAGCGCAGGGCGGCGATCTGGTCGAGCAGGCCGCGGTTGTCGGGGCGGCCGGGCAGCCGCAGGAAGCCGTCGCTCCCCAGGCGGTAGTTGAGGGTGACGCAGACGACGCCGTCGCGGGCGAAGGCGCTGCCGTCGTACGCGGACACCGAGCCCGCCCCGTTGGTGAAGGCCCCGCCGTGCAGCCACACCATCACGGGCAGTCCGGTGCCTCGCTCCGGGGCCGGCGTCCAGACGTTGAGGTTGAGGCAGTCCTCCCCCGCGGCGGTGTCGTCCGGGATGAGCGCGTCGAAGGGCGGCGCGTAGGGGGCGTGCGGTGGGGTCGGGCCGAAGGCCGTGGCGTCGCGCACGCCCGTCCAGGGCTCGGGCGGGACGGGCGCGCGGAACCGCAGCCCGCCGAAGGGCGGGGCCGCGTACGGGATGCCGAGGAAGCAGGTGAGCCCGTCGGGGAGGGGGCGGCCGCGGACCGCCCCCTGCCGGGTCGTACGGACCGTCATGCCGACAGGACCCCGGTCAGCGCCGCGCCGAACTCCTCGGGGCGTTCGAGGTGGACCGCGTGTCCGGCGCCGGCGACCGCGACCTCCCGGACGGTGCCGCCCGCCGCCGCGTACCGGTCCAGGACGTGCCGCGTCTGCGCCACCATCGGCTGTGCCGGGGTCCCGTCCCAGCCCGGTACGACCCCGACCGCACCGAGGTGCGCGAGGTCGAACATCGACGCGTCGGCGACGATGACGTCGTCCTCGCCGCGGATCCACAGGATCGGCGGCTTGTGGTCGAGCAGGTGCAGGTCGTCGACGCGGAAGTGGGTCGGGGCCAGGCAGTTGAGCACGCCGCGGGTGCCGGGCGCGATCCCGGGCCAGGCGGCGGACGGCGTGCTGTCCCCCGGGTAGTGGTCGTCGCCGGTGCGGGTGGTGAGCATGGCCTCGACGTACGCGTCCTCGTGCTCGGGGCGCAGCGGCGGCTTGACGTAGCAGCCGGCGAGGACGGCGCGCGGGGAGAGCGGGGAGTCCTCGCCCCGGTCGCCTTCGGCGAGCAGCCGCACGAACTCCGGGTTGGCGGTGCCGCCGCCCGATCCGGCGCCGTCCGCGGAGTTGAGGGTGCCGTCCACTCCGCGCGTGCCGCCGAAGCCGTACGGGGAGACCGGGTTGACCAGGGAGAGGGAGCGGACGGCGGCCGGGTGGTCGCGCAGGAACTGCATGACCACGCCCCCGCCCATGGACCAGCCGACCAGGTGCGCCCGGTCGGCGCCGAGGGTCTCCAGGAGCGCGGCGAGGTCGTCGGCGTAGTCCCGTACGCCCCGGGTGGCGTCGACGGGCAGCGGGTCGGTGCCTCCGAAGCCGCGCAGGTCGACGGCGACGGGCCGGTAGCGGTCCGGCAGCGTGGTCAGGGTGGTGTCCCAGAACACGGAGGAGGAAACGTTTCCGTGGACGAAGAGGACGAGCTCCCCCTCCTCGCGGACTTCGGTGATCTGCTGGGTCAGCCGGGAGGTGGCGACGCGGCGGGTGCGGAGCGTGGTCATGGGGGTCCTTCAGGAGAGCCAGGTGGCGATCTGGGCGGCGGCCGAGCTGTGCCAGCCCAGCTCGAGGTGGTTGGCGGCGGCGACGGTGGCCTTGCCGCCGACCGTGGGGATGCCGGTGGTGTCGAGCGCGCTGGCGGTGAAGACGACGCCGTCGCTGGGGCCGCGGTTCTCGTTGAAGATGCCGACGATGTCGGCGGAGCCGCCGGCCAGCAGATACGTGGGGACGGAGGCGGGCACGCCCGCGGCGTGCAGCGGGGCGATGAGCGAACCGGCGTCGATGGCGGCCTGGATGCCGCCGCCGGCGGTGTAGAGGCCCTGGCCGCCGTAGTAGGTCGTGTACCAGTCCTGGGCGGCGCCGTCGACGCCGTACGCACCGTCCCAGCGCGCGAGCATCTGCCGCTGGCCGGGGTAGTTGTCCTGGCCGCCGGAGGGGGTGAACGAGAACTCCGGGTGGGCGGTGTACAGCCCGTAGCAGGTCATGTGGGAGTGCGGGGAGGGGGCGTTGATCTTTCCGCCGCACTCGGGCCACAGGGAGAAGTCGTGGGCCCAGCCGTGGGCGTAGGGGTAGTCGTAGCCGCCGTTCGGGCCGCCGACGGTGATCAGCCGGCGTACGTCGCCGGCGTACGCGCGTCCCCAGCTCGGCTTCACGGACGACACGTACGCCCGGGTCGACATCTCGCCCTTGCTCCAGCCGACCAGGTCCACCTGGGAGACGCCCAGCCTGGCCTTGATGACGGCGATGGCGTCGCCGACGATCTGGGCCTGCATGAGGTTGTCGCCCTGCTTGTGCGCGAAGCCGACGGCGAAGACGCGGTGGCCGCGGGCGGACAGGTACTGCATCAGCCCGGTGGACGGGCAGCTCGCGGCGCCGCAGCCGTAGCCGCCGGACTCGCCGGGGTTGGCCCAGGCGCGGTCCGCGGTGTCGTTGGCGCCGTGCACCAGGAGGACGGGCGTGGTGCGGCTGCCGGTGTCCCAGCCGGGGGCCGAGTAGAGCAGGAACCGCCCCGAGGAGGGCCGCTTGGCGCCGCCGAAGTAGGTGACGCGGACGCCGTCCTGGTCCCCGCGGCCGTCCGGGGCGAAGCCCTCGGTGCGGAAACCGGTGGTCGTGTCGGCGTAGCGCTCGACGCGGCTCCAGCCGTTGGTGACGGTCCCGGCTCCGTAGCTCGCTTCGAGGGTGAGGTACGGGGGCGGTGCGGCGGTCGCGCCCACCGTCCGCCCGCTCGCGGTGGCGGGCGGACCCACCAGCGCCGCCACGACGACCCCCGCCAACGCCACGATCCGCGCGGCCCACGTCCACCGGCCCCGCCCCCGGCTCCGTCTTCCGGCCATGTCCCGGCCTCTTCCCCACTCGTGCGCCCTGAGCGCGTCGGCCCGATGCCGTCCCGGCACCGGGTGTGCACACGCTAGGCGGGCGGGACGACACCCGGGCATGGAGCCGCCCCACACAAAGAGGGCCGCCTCCATGGCGGCCCCCTCCACACTCTCCGGTCCGGCTGCCTTTCCGGCCGGACCACCCGGCTCACCTGCCCGGCCGGAACACCTTCAAGTCGCGGACCTCGTAGGACATCGCGGTCGCGCCCGCGTCCGGGGCGGGGTGGTAACGCCCGGCGCAGACCGAGAGGTTGACGATCAGATAGGCGTGCCAGCCGCGGCCCACGCCCCGGCCGTCGTCGAAGATCACGCGGCCGTCGAGCGACCAGGTGACCGAGCGGGCCCCGAACACGACGCGCAGCGCGATCCAGCCGCCCGGGCGGACGGAGGGGGAACGGTGGTAGCGGTTGCTGCTGCGGACGTGGTTGGTCAGTTCGAGGAGGTCGGGGTTGTCGGGGTGGTACTCGAAGACGTCGACCTCCTGGCCGCCGTCGCGCCAGGTCCAGATCGCGGGCCAGGCGCCCATCTCCTCGGGGAGCCGGACGCGGGCCTCCAGCGTGTCCCCGGTCCGGAGCTGGAAGCCGTCCCGGCTCCCCTCGGTGGTCAGCAGACCCGCGTCCCAGAGGCCGTCACGCCTCCGGGTGGCCCGGAACACTCCCGTACGGCTGTACGCGGGGTCCTCGACCAGGTGGTCCAGCTTGTTGTCGCCGGGGTTGACGGGGCCTCCGTTGGGATAGGCCCAGCTGTGGCCCGCGACCCATTGGTCCTGCGAGCCGAAGTCGGCGGTGAAGACCGGCTCTTCGGCCGGCGGCCAGGTGGACATGCGCGCTCCTCTCGTCAGCGGCCGTCTGTGTGCCTGCGGCTGTTGTGCCCGCCCTCACCGCCCCGATGCGGAATCTCCCCGTCCTGTCAGGAAGTCGCCACGCCGGTCCCGCTCACCTCAGGGCCGGGCGGCCGGCGCCTCGACCTCGAACGGCACGTCGGGCGTGGCGAGGCACGCGACCCCGAGGAGCGCCTGGGTGGGCGGCTGGGCGCCCCCGCGCTCCGGCCCGCGCACGCCCCCGCACAACCGCACGGCCGCCCCTGGCCCGCCCGGGCACAGCCGCCCCGCCCCGGGCTCCGCGGCGCGTCAGGCGACCGGCCCGCCGGCGTTCCGGATCAGCCGCTGGAGCACCTTCACGGTGGTGACGTAGTCCGCGTCGTCGATGCCCTCGTGGAGGGCGGCGCGGATCGCCGGGGAGGTGCGCCCGAGGTCGACGCGGGCCGCTTCGCCCGCCTCGGTGAGCCACAGCCGCTCCTCGGCGCCCCAGGTCAGCCAGCCGCGCTCGACGAGCACCTCGGCCTCGACCGCCAGGTCGTCCTCGGACCGGAGGTAGGAGGCCATGGCCTTCCGGAGCTGGTTCAGCGTCATCCCCTCGCCGTCGGGCGAGATGTCGTTCGCCGACAGGTTGCGCAGCAGCCAGAACTGGGGCTGGGTGAAGCCGTGTTCGGCCTGCCGGGCCCGGGTGAAGCCGATGAGCGCCTCGTAGGCCATGCCGGTCCAGTAGGCGGCGGGCTGTCCGGCGAGTTCGGCGTCGGACATCTGCTGGGTCGTCATGGGAAATCCCCTCCGGGCACGTCGGTGCGGAACCTGCCCGCCGCGTGCGGGCCATGGGGAAACCGTAGGACCTCAAGTGCGGTTGAGGGCAAGGAGACGATCTTCCGGCCGGGAGAACGACCGGCGAGCGGTCCGGCGAACGGCCCGGGAGAGCGGCCCGGCGAGCGGCCGGACCGCTCTCCGCCGGGTCTCAGCGCACCCTCCCCCGCGCCTTCAGCGGCGTCGCCGGGACCTCGGGGGCGTCCAGGCGGTCTCCGTCGTAGCCCTTGACCTCGCCGAAGCGGCCGCCGTTCGTCCAGTCCTCGCGGGCCTGGCGGATCTTCTCGTCGGTGCGGCCGACGAAGTTCCACCAAAGTCAGCATCGAAGTGCCTCTAGACGGCCGATTCAGCCCACAGTCCATCCGCTGATTGCGGGGGGGGCAGGCAGCAAGGACCGATGCTGGGCATCCGGTCGCAGTCGACGAGGTACAGCTAAGGCTCCCGGGGTGCGATGCGCGCCCCGGGAGCCTTCGGGAGGTCGGTCGCACTGCGCAGAGGATTAGATCGCGTTCCACTCGGTGGAGACGGCGACCTCGTTGAGGATGCCGAGGAGCGGCTCGACTCCGAGCCCCGGGACGTCGAGATGGCCGTCGGCCAGGACGAACGGCTTCGTGATGTCCGTGGCGGAGTAGCGGTGCGAGCCCGAAGTGTCGCCCGGCGGGGTGAAGCCAGGGAGGGCTGCCAGGGCGACGTTGGCGGCGCGGCCGATGCCGGTCTCCAGCATGCCGCCGCACCAGACCGGGACGCCATGGGCGCGGGCGACAACGTGGATGCGGCAGGCTTCGAGGTAGCCGCCCACGCGGGCCGGCTTGATGTTGATGATGGAGCGGGCGCCCAGCGAAATGGTCGCGGCAGCGGACTCGATGGGCTCGTCCAAGCAGATCGGGGTGTGCAGTAGTTTGGCGAGCTGGAGGCCGAAGCCGTCGAGCTTCGCGAGCTGTTAAGCATCGACGAGCGTGTACGCGGCGTTGGTGTCGGCCTGGAGGAGGAGGTCGCCGCCGAAACGCTCGCGGACGGCGCGGACCGGTCGACGTCCCAGCCGGGCTTGATCTTCAGCTTGATCCGGACGTGCCCCTCGGAGACGTAGCTGTCCACGACATCCAGCAGCTCGGGTATCGAGTCCATAATGCCGCAGGGGACGCAGTCGCGAGCCGCGCCCAGGTAGGAACTGAAGGACTCGCCCGACGTTGCGGACGCCACATACGGCGTCGGAGGGCAGGTCGAAGGTGTACGGCCCTTCGGGCAGGGTCGGACCCCAGGCTGTCAGGACGCGGTCGGACTCGTCGCCGCGCTCCACCACGTTCAGGCCAAGATGTGCGCTGTGCGTTTTCGGACTGCCATGCCTGCGCAACCTTCAGCGCAGCACCAGTGAGTGGTCAATTGCTGTACCCAGGGGGATGTCACCGTGCCGAATGAGCCGACCGAAACAGCATGGAAGATCCAGTCCGCCGTCGCGGATGCGACGGCCAAGGCGGACTCGAAAGCCGCGCTCGCCTTGACCCTGCAGTCCACCACGCTGGCCGTATTGAGTCTGCTGGCGAGTTCCCGGAGAGCAGCGGGCGGGTTCGAGTCCGCCGCGTCGCAGACGCTTTTGTGGCTCGGTGTCGTACTCATCATGGCGGGTGTCTGTTGTGCCGCATGGGCTGTTTCCCCCCGGCTCGGCAAAGAGCGGCGAGGACCAGAACCGGATGGTGACTTCATGTACTTCGGACACCTGCGGCTTATGGAACCCGCCGCATTGGAGGGCGTGCTGCGCAACACAGACCCACTGCCCTCGCTTACCCGACAAGTGGTGGTGATGAGCGAGATCGCGTGGGCCAAACACCGCCGGGTGCAGTGCTCTCTCGTCCTGGCAGTCGCGGGTTGCGGCTGCTTCGCCGTGGCCACTGCCTTCGCGTGAGGGCGAGGAGGTGTCACGGTGAACTTCCTTTCCCTCGTGTCTCCTGAGGTATGGCGCGACTTGCTCGAACGCGGGCATCGGCGCACCTACCGGAGCCAGACGGTGCTCCTGGCACAGGGTGAGTCGCCCGACTGTGTGATCGCGCTGGTCGACGGTCTCGTCAAGGTGGTGCAGGGCAATGAGGCAGGGGACAGTTTGACGTTGATGCTCCGCGGCCCGGGTGAGGTCCTCGGTGAGATGGGTGTGCTGCTCGACCGGCCGCGTTCGGCAACCGTGACAGCGGTGCGCCCCTGCACGGGCGTCGTCATGGCTGCGCACGCCTTCCGCGGATATGTGGCCCGGCATCGCCTGGAATCTGTCGTGTACCGGCTGAGCGTGGACCGGCTGAACAGCCAAGAGCGTCTGCGCGCCGACCTTGCACACTTGTCGCCGCCGGCCCGCCTGGCACGAGTGGTCGTTCATCTCGCGGACGAGGTGGGGCACCGAGACGGAACTGGTGGTGTCGTCGTCGAACTCGGCATACCCAGGGAGGATTTAGCCACGATGGCGGCCATGAGTCGATCATCAGCATTTGCCGCCCTCGCGCGTCTCCAGTCCGACGGCATTGTCACGCTCGGCCGTCGGCGGCTCATTGTCAGAGATCCTGCCCTGCTGAGGGCTGCAGCCCAGGACGACGGAGTAGGCGGCGGCGACCGACCACCGCTCGGAGCTCCTGTGATGTGACGTGTGGCACGCCCGTACCGTCCAGCGCTGGACGGTCGGCTCCCCGCTCCTCGAACAGGGTGGTGCTCTCCCCGCCGCATGGGCGGGGAGAGCTACGAGAGGAGCGGCGCATGCTGCCGTCATGGGAGCCCTTGTGGCCCTACCGGGCCGTGTTGGCTGTCGACGCCAGGGACTTCGGATCACTCGACAGCAAAGGGATGCAGCAGGTCAACGCCGACATCCCACCTCTGCTGGCCCAGGCGTTGAGCGCCAGCAACGTCAGCGCGCACTGGGAGCGGCGCGTGTTCAGCCAGCACACAGGCGACGGTTACGTCGCCGGCATGGACCCCGAGGTCCTGCCCGCGCTGGTGGGGCACTTCCCCGACGCACTGCGCCAGGCGCTCTCCCGTCGGCGGGTCGAGAACCCGCACCTCAAGCCCCTGCAGCTTCGGGTCAGCATTCACGTCGGCCCGTTGCCTCAGAGCGGTCTGGGCGTGCCCATGGTGCACACCCACCGCCTCCTGGACGACAAGGCACTGCGGGCGGTGCTCGAGCGCGGAAATCCCGAGATCACCAACACCGCCGTGATCGTCTCCCAGCGGGTGTACGAGGACGTCTTCGACAGCGGCTGCGTCAACGACGACGTGCTGCAGGCGCACTTCCACCGGCATCTGGTGAGGGTGAAGAAGTTCGAGCAGCCGGCCTATCTGCACCTTCCCGGTTTTGACTGGGGGCTCGCGGATCCGGACATCTTCGAGCCGTCCGCCGCGGCGGCAAATGAGGAGGAGCCGGGATCTGGGGCGTTTGTGGCGTCGGCTCCCCCGGCTCCGGCGGGTCCCGGTGCGGTGAACTTCCACCAGTACGGCGAGCACGGCAAGCAGGGCTACAACTTCTACGACGAGCGGGGGCGGTAATGAGCGACCGCAGCAGTGAAGCACCCGACCCGACATACCACGGAATCAATCCGGTGAGGCCCCGGGTATACGAGGATCCGGCCGACACGCCGCCATCGAACGCGTCGGAGTTCCACCAATACGGCGACCACAGCGTCCAGGCGGTCCACTACGCCGTACACCTGAACGGTGACCACGTCCAGACTCTGCCCATCGACGGCAGCGACCTCGCCTACCGTGCGAGCGAAGACGGCCGCTTCGTCGAGCCCCGGGATCCGAACCGTCTGCTCGACGCGGCCAAGATCCTCGAAGCGCACGGCGTCGTGGTGCTGTGCGCGTCCGCCGGCAGCGGCCGACGGACCGCAGCGGTGCGGCTCCTGCGCCAAACGGCGGGACCGGAGGAGCCAGAGCTGTTCGACCTGGAACCGGAGTGGACCAAGCCCGGCACCCAGTGCTTGCCGGTGCGCTCGGCGACGGGCTACCTGCTCGACCTCTCCGACCTCCCGGACGAGCCGCCCGCCCGCTTCGGCCAAGACCTGGTCCATCATGGAGCTGCACTGCGCAAACAGGGGTCTTTCCTGGTCGTGCTCGCCACCCCAGACGACTGGCAGGGCGCATGGGCCGACGCCACCGGCGACATCACGGTACGGCTGGAGTCCCCCAGTGCGCGGCGCCTCGTCGAGACCGAGCTCGGCGCGCACGGTCACGCAGACCGGGTGGCCTGGCTGACGGACGAAAAACTCTCCCCGATCTGGGAAGCCGACCCCTCCGCCCGTGACGCGTGCCGGCTGGCCGGACTCATCGGGGCGGTGAGCGGCAGGGAGCAGCTCAAGGAAGCCGTGGACCGTTTCGGGGACTGGCACACCACGGTAGAGAAGCTGCTCAACAAGCGCGGTGCCGTGGACGGAAACCCGTCGTTGCTGTCCACTCGGGTCACGGTGTGGGCCGGAGCGCTGCTCGACGGAGGGCGGCGCGGTTCCCTCGTCCGCGCGTCCGACGACCTGCTCGCCTCGCTGGGCCAGGCCCGGGGGTCGGCCGACGTACTCACCGACGCGACGTCGTCCCGTCGACTCCAAGCAGCCGGAATCGAGCCCGTCGGCGACCGCGCCCACCACGACCGCAGCTGTCAGGGGTTGCCCGCCGCCATCCTGCGTCACCTTTGGGAGGAGTTCCCCACCCAACACGACCTGCTGACGAGGTGGGCGGTCGGTGTTGCCGCGAATCGGTCCGTACCGGAGGACGACGCCCGACTGGCCAGCGAGGCCCTCCTGCGCCTGGCAGTGCGTCAGCACGACAGGCACGTGCTCGACGCTCTCGCAACGGGACTCACCGGCCCTCGGCGGATCTTGGCCGTCGAAGCGCTCACAAAGGCCGCGACCGACGCCGAACTCGGCCGCTACGTCCGCGACCGCCTCCTCAACTGGGCGGAGTCCAACAACGCGGAGAAGATCGATCTGGTCGTCGACGTCTGCGGCGGGCCCTGGGGCCTGGAGCAGCCGGCGCTCGCCCTGACCCGCCTAGGCAAGGCAGCGGGCGGGAAGGATTTCGGCGCCGAGAAGCTGGTCGATGCCTTCCGGGAGCTTGTCCGACACGCTCCCGGCCTCGTGGACAAAACGGTCGTGCAGTGGCTGAAGAAGCACGGGACCGAGGCCAGCGGAAAGGCGCACCGCCAAGCGTTGGGATCCTTCCTGGCACTCGTCTCCAGTGACACGGGCACGGACCTGGTCCTCGCCTCGGCCGGCGACCCGTCCAGCAGGGAGCACTTCGTCCATGCCTGGCAGACGCTGCTCACCACCAACGACGCCGTGGAGGCCGTGCTCAACCAGCTCACCCGCTGGCAAGAGCGGTTCGAGCACGACGCCGACCAGAGGGACACGGTAACCGCCCTACTGGCTGAGGTCTTCGCCCCGCCGCGGCTGCGGTTGCGGCTCGACCGGCTCTTGGTGGCAGACGGAGCGGTGGTCCGGCCGTTCTGGCGGGACATTCTCGGCCACGCCATGCAGCACTACAGCCTCGTCCGGAAAGCGTCGGAGGCATGACCGAGCGTCCCGGTCCCTGGTGGAGACGGCGGGTCGGCCGGTTCAAAGCGTACTGGCCCACCTGCCTGCCGGGCGTCCGCTTCCTGGCGCATGGCACTCTCACCCATCTGGTCCCTCACCGGGCGACCGGGACCTACCACCCGACCACCGCGCGAGCGGCGGCCCGTCTGGCCCTGGACGAACTCGGCCGCGGCATCGCCGGGAGGCATCGACCCGAAGAACTGGAATGCGCTCAGCAGAGGCTCACCCTGGCGGTCTCGGCGTGGCACAGCCCCGACAGCCATCCCGGCCTCTGGCTCAGGGCACGACTCACCCTGCTGCTCCCCCAGCAGGACGCCGAGCGAGCCCAAAGGCACCAGAATGCCCTGCGCGAGGTTGAACTCCGTCTCGCACAGGACCGGTTGCGCCGGCAAGATCTGGCTCGGACCGTGTGCACCGACCGTGACAGCGCCCGTCTGTGGTGGCTGGAGCGACATCTGGACGACCTGTCAGCCCTCAGCTGGGCATCGTTCAGGGACACGATCCTGCCCCTGGTGGGGACGTCAGTCACCGAGCACACGCAAGCCGAGCGGCTCGCCCACTCCCTCCTCTACGTCTGGGAGCGATTGGACGACGTGCCGGGACGGCAGGCTCGGTTCATGGCCACGGCCCGCACGCTCTTCGAGCAGATGGGTTGGTCCGACAGATTCCCCTGGCCGTCGCCGTCCGGCGACCTGGAGTCTGTGGCTCCGTCCCCGGCAACCGTCCCCTACGCAACGGAGGACGAGCAGTGAAAACCTTCCTACTGCGCTGGCTGCTCGATCCACTCACCAGTCTGCTCGCCCTCCGCCTGTGGTCCCGGGAGCGCAGCCGCAGGCCGTACGACGCGGCGTGGCGACTGGCCAGGGTCATTCGCCACCCGGACGAGCTCCTGTACCGCGTTCACGGCCACCGCCCAGACGACCCTGGAGACCTGCTTCCCTGATCACTGGGCGGTGCTGTCCTCCATCGCTGTGACCGGCGCACCGATCCCAGCGATCGCACTACTGCTTGTGGGGGCGCGGAACATTGATCACCATGGGCCGAATGTGAACAAGGCCTGCCTGGGAGAGGCTCATCGCTTGGTCCAGCAGATCGACCAGCAGCTTGTCAGGCTGGAGCTTCTTCGCCCGGGTCTTACGACTGTCTCCCGTGGCATTCCAGAGATCGATGGGATACCAACCGACGATGTAGATGCCTGCATCCGCCCTCGCTTCGGGTAGATACCGGCCAACCAGCTGATCCTTTTGAGCCGTTGGAACTTCATCGTTCCAGGCACCCTTTACCTCGATGACCAGTTTTATGGACTCCCTTGAGGCGATGCTGGGGTCGCCACCCGGTGAGGGGAGCGCCTCGATGAGGAGGTCAGTACGGTCGCCGGCGCCGTATGGATCGGTCGGGTGGATTAGCACCTCACGGTTGATCGCGACGCGGTGACCGGCCAGCCTCAGACTCAGCTCGTGCGTGAGGTAGGCACACAGGGCTGCTTCGGGTTTGGGGCGCCAGAGGTCGGGGATTGCTGGGCTGTCTGAGGATGGCTTTCGAGGAGTCTTCCCCGGTGTACGGTCCCATAGCAGTTCGCAGTGGGCGGGAAGGTCCTGACTCATGCCCTCGAGGGCCTCCTGCACCGTGTCCAAGAGGTCTGTGGTGGTGCGGATGACGCGCCGAGCTGGGTCCTGCAGAAGCCGTATCACGTCCTCTATGCGCACTTGGCTCCAGCTCGCAGCAGCATGTTGCTTGGTCGCCGCGACGAGCGCTGCGGCGATGGCCAGCCGATTGGGGTATTGGGCCGCAAGTTGGCGTAGCTGTTGAACTGCCTCTGTGGTGGCTCGTCGACTTAGCTCAGGAAGTAGGCGGTCTCTCCACTCTCGGGCTTGTTCATCAGCATCGATCCAGCGCGCGCCGCGAAGGGGCCGGTCCTCTTCGGGGTCGTACAACCCGCTGAGCCACAGATACAGGTCGCCAATACCGGCCTCACTGAGGGAGCTTTGGATTCGCTCCGTCACAGTCCTTGCGCAGGCTTCGGCCAGTCTCCGCCCGAGCTCGGGGTCGGTTGCCGTGAATTCCTTGACGCGTGGCCAGTGCGTCTCGGCGTCTGCGGTCAACAGGGCTTTGGCGGCGAGGACAGCGGCTCGTGTGGCAAGCGGAGTTTCCCAGGCTCCGTCGAGGGTGCTGTCAATGATACTGCCGGCAATCCGACTGTAGGTGGTGAGAAGAGAGGCCAGGGTGCTGTGCCAGGTCCGCAGCGCGGCCTCGCGTGCCTCATCGGTCTCGGGCAGACGTATGGGCTGGTCTTCGCTTGCTGGTGAGCCTGCTTCGGCCCTGTCCGCCGCGTTGGGCACGAGCCCGAGGCAGGTGGAAAGTTCCGTGGCAAGGTGCTCTATGGCCGTGCGCAATTCCGCAGACCAGCGCGGGTCGATGGGGTTAAGTTCGATGGGTTGTCGGCCTGTCGTGAGTGCGGCGCGAGCTGCCTGGGTGACGCGCAGAGCCAAAGACTCAGGGGCGTGACGGGCTGCAAGGCGCAGCAGGTCCACCCGTGCGGGTTCCATGTAGCTCGTCGACATTCCCAGGTGCTCGGTCAAAAGCGCGGCGGTCCACGAGCGCCATACCGAAGGGGGCAGTTCGAATAGACGGTCTGATCGGTGGAGTTCGGTCAGCAGCGCGTACCCGGCCCATGAGCACTTGTTGCGGCGCGAGTGTTGCAGCCAGGAATCCGCGCGGTCGTGTTCGGTTGTGAGATAGCGCAGGGCTAGCTCAGGGAGGTCCGTCAGATCGTCGTCGAGTGCTACGGCGCCCGGCCAGGTTGACATGGCGTCCGATGCGTCCTGCACCAGCCTTCCCGTCCGCGGGTCCACGCGTAGGTTCCATACGAACTGCCACAGACTGTCATTGTCCCCCTCTCTAGCCTCACCGAGGAGTCGCACTTGCTCGGCCATGAAATCCGCTGCTTCCGGCCAATGCTTCTTGCCAGCGCTGTGGTTGCGGCGGAGCGCCTGAGCGAGGGGACTGTCGAGGGCTATCGCCTCGTAGAAGGAACGCACATATGACCATGCCGGGTGCTTGTCGTCATAGGCCAGTTCGAACGCATGGTGGTCGTCAGGAGGAAATGTGCAGAAGGCCAGCTCGCCGTAGACCTGGATGTGCGCATGGTCGCCGGACGCCGCTGCCTGGGCTGTTTGCTCCAGCATCCACGGAAAGTCCTTCCGGTCCACCAACTGGTGGCGGGTAGCTGGCTCGGGGGCTGAGCGTCC
Organism: Streptomyces showdoensis; assembly: GCF_039535475.1. Classification (NCBI taxonomy): domain Bacteria; kingdom Bacillati; phylum Actinomycetota; class Actinomycetes; order Kitasatosporales; family Streptomycetaceae; genus Streptomyces; species Streptomyces showdoensis. The sequence continues at coordinate 19,595 of NZ_BAAAXG010000006.1, forward strand.
GTCGAGCCGCAGCAATGGGCGGCGTTCCCAGTCGTACGCGATCAGGCAGGCCGCTTCCCGTGGGTCGACATTTGCCCGCACAGCTTCCGTGACGAGGGCTTGGGTCAGAAGCCTGCGCAGTGACTGAGTCTCCTGGGTTTCGTGCCCGTGCTCGTCGGGTTGCAGGCAGTCCGGGACCTCGACCTTGTGGTGGTCACGGAGGAGGCAGAGGATGATCTCCGCCAAGGTGGCCATATGCTGATCTGCTTGCGGGGCCCGGAGCGCACGATCGATCACCCCGTTGATCAGCGAGATCTCGAAACGGTCATGCGTGAAGACGAAGCCACTGTCCGGCTGGAGCATCGCTCTATGTGTCCAAGCCAGGAGCTCGGGCAGATCCTCCTCCCTGCACTGCTGGGGCATGCTGCTCAAGAAGTGGGCGAAGTTGCCGTACAGGTCTGGGGACGGGGGGCGAAGGGCGGCCAGCATCGTCGCGGCGTCCAGATGGTGCGGCCAGAGCAGGCTCAGCAGGGTGCCTCGCAGCTCGTGCTCGGGGTCCACACGCTCGGCGTAGGAGAGGTCAGAGAGCAAGTCGAGAGTCCCAGCTAGGACAAGCGCTGCACGTCCTGGGTCACACGTGAACGCGGCGCGCGCCGCCAGACGACGTTCCGTCTGGTGCCACGCCTCGTTCCTCACCAGCTGCAGCAGCGCATCAGCCAACCTGGGATGAGCCGTGCCGGCATCCTGGGCCAGCTGGATCGCCAGGCGGATTCGCGCTGTAGTCTGCCAGTCGGCCACACCTTCGCCGGGGGTCGCCTCCAGCACGTCGGCGAGCTGGTCAGCGAGCCCAGGATGGCGCAGGTCCCAGCGAGAGAGCTGCCATCTTGTGTCGCTCAGTTCCACCTGTGCCGCACGTTCCAGCAGTCTGCTCACGGTCAGTCGGCGGACCTCGTCGGAACGCACTAGAGCGCTGTGAACCGCCAGGCTTTCCGGATCGGCGGTTGCCAGCCAGCTGCTGGCAGAGGACTTCATGGCCACCAACCAGGCGGCAGTCTCCCGCAGAGGTGCTGGGATTGTTGCCGTCTCTCCGTCCGGTGAGCCGATCAGGAAGAGGTTCTCCAGCTGCCGCGGCGTGGTCTTCCGATCGGTCAGGTACCGGGCAGCGAGATAGGCCGCTACGGAAGAATGCCGGAAAGCCACCCTGTCGTCGTCCGGTGCTGTGAACAGCGCGGTAGCCAGGCATTCCTCGACCACCTGGGGCGTCACCTCGAACGGGCCAGCAGCGGTTCGCTCCTTTCCTCCCGCCAGTATCTCGCCCGCCAGGTCGTATGTGCCCGCCTCGAAGGTGGCGCCGCGCCAAACGGTACGGTGGCCGGACAGGAGCATCCACGCCGCAACGCGGCCCGCCACCGTCAGACGCTGCGGGGCCGTGGTGATCAGGGACTTCTTAAGTCGGCGAGCGTCGGGGTCTTCAGCAAGCCGTGCCACACCGCGAGCGAACAACTCTTCTGGCAGCCCGTGCAGCTGGCCGTCAGCCCGATAGGTCATGACCAGAAGTTCCAAGGTCAGCGGTACGCCGGCCAGCGCGGCGGCACCAGCTGCCTCAGCCCCCGCCACCAACTCTTCCCCCGGCACGCCGGCGCTGTCGGCCAGCGCCACAGCCTCCTGTCGACTCAACGGAGCGAGATCAACGCACCGACAGGCACCGAAAGCCTCGGACAATACAGGCGTCAGCGTCGCCGGATAGTCGGCTGTGCGGCAGGCCATGAGGAACCGAACCCGGCTGAGATCCCGGCCGCTGAGCGACCTTCTCAACCGCCTGGGCAGAGACGGCAGAAGTGGGCTCTCGTCAGCCTGGTCTAGGACTACCGTCAGAACTCCACCACGCCCGATGGCGCCTCCCTCCCCAGGCAAGGAGGCAAGATGGCTTCCAAGCTCCTCCTGGTAGGAGAGCTCGGTGAGGTCACCACCCGTCACCCAGAGGCACGCGTCGGAGTCTCCGTCCCAAGCATCGACAACGACTCGGGGCAGCCGCTCTGTGAGCTGTGTCAGCACAGAAGTCTTCCCGGCGCCCGGCTCCCCCAACACGATCATCGCGCCCGCCGCCGCAACCACAGAGGGAAGCGCCAAGGCTCCCTCACGAAGCCGCCCGGCCTCCCTGATCACGTCACCATCATCCGCACGGAACGCCTCGGTGACCTGCGGGATCAGATCTTCAACAGCGACACGTTCCCCCCGCACCCTGCACACCCGCGGAACCTGAAAGCCAAACACATAACCTGCCACTCCCCCATCGTCTCAGCCCTTACTGACAAGCGCCTCTGTCGGCCCATGTGCCGACGCAAGAGAGGCCCTTTCGAGCATGACGCATCCGATGCCGCCCAGGGCGCATAGCAGGAGGGGCTCATACAGGACCTGCGCCTGCCACGACGTCTCGCCAGCCCATGAGCGGCACGGGCTACGGTGCCGAGACCGGCCCGCTCTCCCCCTGCGCCGCATGGACGAGAAACCTGACGACCTATCAGTCAAGTCAGCAAAAGGTCAGCTTTCAGCTGACCAGACCTGCTCGCACACGAGCAGAGTCTGGATACGCACCCGTCGACTGCGGTGACTGCGGGAGGCTGCGATACGTCCCCTCCTGCAGTCACCACGACAGCCACAGGCAGAGGTCGGGCATTCCCCGACCCTGCGTCGACTCGGCAAAGAAAACCCAAGTTCAGCGCACCCTTCCCCGCGCCTTCAGCGGGGTCGCCGGGACCTCCGGCGCGTCCAGCCTGTCACCGCCGTACCCCTTCACCTCGCCGAAGCGGTCGCCCGTCATCCACGCCTCCCGCGCCGCGCGGATCTCCTCGTCGGTGCGGCCCACGAAGTTCCACCACATCACGATCTCCTCCTCGAACGGCTCGCCGCCCAGGAGCATGAGCCCCGCGTCGGAGACGGCGCGCAGGGGGAGTTCGGTGCGGCCGCAGCCGAGGTAGAGCATGGAGCCGGGGAGGAGCGGGACGCCGTCGACGTGGGCCTCGCCGGACATGGCGAGGACCGCGTACTCGAAGTCCGGCTCCAGCGGGAGGCGGGCCTCGGCGCCCGCGGTGAGGGCGAGGTCGGCGCCGGTGATCGGGGTGTAGGCCGTGCCCGGGGAGACGGCACCCGCGAGTTCGCCGAGGATCACCGTGGCGGTCAGGCCGGGCGCGGTGACGTGCGGCAGCTCGGCATGGTGCTGGAAGTGCGGTTCGACGTGGCGGTGGGCGTCGGGGAGGGCGACCCAGAGCTGGGCGCCGTGCAGGTAGCGGGCGTGGGCGCGGGGGCTCTCCTCGGAGTGGGAGATCGCCCGGCCGGAGGTCATCAGGCCCAGTTCGCGCGGCCCGATGGTCTGCAGGCTGCCGGTGGAGTCACGGTGCAGCACCTCGCCCTCGTGGAGCCAGCTGACGGTCTGCAGGCCCATGTGCGGGTGGGGCGGGACCTGCATGCCGGGTTCGTCGGCGATGTCGTCGGGGCCGTAGTGGTCGACGAAGGCCCAGGCGCCGACCATCCGGCGGCCGAGGTTGGGGAGCAGGCGGCGCACCTGGGTCGATTCGCCGAGCTGGACGTGGCGGGGGCTGAGGAGTTCCCGTACCGGTTCGGCGACGACGAAGCCGCGTCCGCCGCAGACCTGGAGGGCGGCCTGGCGATCAAGATTGCTCATGGCGTTCAACCTATTCCTGTCGGAGGGCAGGAGGTCCCCGGTACGGCGTGGACCCGCGCCGCAATATTGGTGGAATGTTCAAGCACATGGCGGTGTTGCACGGGCACCAGCATTTCCACCCACGGGAGAGAGAGCCAGAGCAGTGAGCGAGGAGACGTACTACGAGTTCGGGACGGCCGGTGAGCGGTGGGACCGCGCCCAGCTGTTCTTCGAGGCGAAGGAGTACCTGACGGCCGTACGCATCCTGCGCGGTCTGGTCGCCGAGCACCCGGACCAGACGGCCCAGCGACTGCTGCTCGCCCGTGCGTACTACCACTCCGCCCAGCTCTCCCGGGCCGAGGAGGAGCTCCGGGCCGTGCTGGAGCGCGACCCGGTCGAGCACTACGCCCGGCTGATGCTCGGCCGCACGCTGGAGCGGCAGGGCAGGGCGGCGGAGGCCGCCCCGCACCTGCGGCTGGCCGCCGCGATGGCGGGCGAGCTGCCGGAGTGACCGGCGGGACCCGCACCGGGCTCACGCCCTGAACCGGAGGTCGGCGGCGCCCTTGAGCAGGGGGGCGTCGTTGGCCTCCGTCCATTCCCGGTGGTTGAGCAGGTCCTGCAGGCAGGTCTCGTTCGCCGTGGCGATCACGGTGCCCGGCTGCACCGCCGAGGGGTAGCCCCGGGTGAGGGCCGTGTTGCCGTGGACGGTCCCGCGGACGGCGGCCAGCGTCACCTCCACCCGGGGCGCGTCCGGGAAGGTCGCCTGGAGCACGAAGATCCCGCCGCCCTTGGCGAAGCGCGGCCTGGCGAGCGGGACGCGGTGTTCGTCGAAGCCGCAGCCGTTTCCCGTGACCTCGCTGGCGGCGTCCGCCCGGACGGCCACCCGGGTGACGCCGAACACCTCCCGCAGGATCGCCGTCCACATGTCGGGGACGCCGCCCATGTTCCCCTCGGTGTCGGCGTAGTGGACGATGCCGCCGCCCGGGCGGTCCGAGGTCGTGTTCCCGGTGATCCGGGTGCCGGTGAGGGTGAGGTCGGCGTTGCGGGCGGAGATGCCGCCGCCGCCCGGCCTGGCCCGGCGCGGCTCCCCCGGCCGGGGTGCCGGCTCCAGGCCCCGCGACACGTTGTCCTTGATCACGCACTGCTCGAAGGCACCGGCCGAGCCCATCGTGATCCGCACGCCGCCGCCCATGCTGCCCGCCCGGTTGCCGCTGACCTCGGTGGCCCGGAGCCGCACCGGGGAGAGGACCGAGGCGTAGAGCCCGCCGCCGTCGTCGGCCGCCGCGTTCCCCGTGATGCGGCACTCCCGCAGGGTCACGGCCTTGCGCCGGGCGTCCGTGATCTCCTGCTCGTTCCACGCCGACCAGCGGTCCAGGCGCAGCGCCGAGGCGGCGATCGCGTAGAAGGCGAGCTGCACGGCCTCGTCGAGCCGGCCGCTGACCAGGTCGGCGAGGATGCGCGGGGTCTTGGCCAGGACCGGGTTCGGTTCGAAGGGGTTCAGCAGCCAGCGGAGATGGCGGTACAGCTCGCTCGGGGTGAGGCCGACGATCGTGCCGGGGCTGAGCACGGCGGTACGGGCCGCCGTGGCCCGGGCGGCGAGGAACGAGATGAGGTCGAGCTCGCTGAGGTCGCGGGTGAGCCGGCCCGGGACCGAGACCTCGCAGCCGACGCCGCCGCCGTCGAGCCTGCCCCGGCGGCCGGAGGAGTTGCGGTCGATCCAGCAGCCCTCCAGCGTCGGCCAGCCGTAGCCGACGACGGCGAGGCCGCCGCCGCGGCCCTCCGCGGTGTTGCCGCGGATCAGGCAGTGGCGCAGGGTGGGGCTCGCCCAGACCGTGGCGACCCCGCCGCCGAAGGACTGGCCGGCCAGCCACATGGCGACGGTGCCGGGCGGCACCAGGGCGTCGAAGCGCTTCGCGGCCTCGGCGAGGAGCGCGGCCCGGTCGATCCGGGGCAGCGCGGGGATGCCGCCGATCAGTCTCAGCATCCCGTTGACGGCGTCGATCGTCCGGTTGACCGAGCCCACCGCCCCGGCCGGCAGGACGTCGCCGATCAGGTCGACCACGGCGGTCCGCAGCGCCGTCCGGTCGCTCTCCGGCCAGGGCCGGAAGGGGGCCGTCTCGGTCCGGTTGCCGCTGATGACGCAGCGCTCGACGAGGACCTCGTCGGCGTCGATCACCGCGATCCCGCCGCCCGCCCCGAGCCCGGGGTCGCTCGGGGTGTGCCTGGCGTGGCCGCCGTTGACCCGCAGCCCCCGGACGGTGACCGGGCCGAAGCCGCGCCGCCCGGCGGGGGTGGGCGGCCCGATGCGCAGCACCCGGTGCCGGTCGCCGCCGTGCAGGGCGGGCAGCACCCGCGGGTCGAAGCCGGCGGCGGCGGGGTCGGCCGCCGGGTGCTTGAGGAGGTGGTCGCTGGTGAGGGTGACGGGCCGGTCGAGGACGAGCTCGGGCTCGCGGTAGACGGCGTTGTCGAGGATGACGACGGTGTCGCCGGGCGCGGCGGCGCGCAGCGCGTCGGCGACGGTCCTGGCCGGTTTCGCCTCGCTGTCGAAGCGGCCGGACCGCACGCCCTTGGTCGCGTGCACGTAGCGGGTGGTGGGCATGGGCGGGCCCGGCCTACAGCTGCTGGCCGGTCTTGGGGTCGTACGCGACCTCGACGGCGACGACCTGGTCGGTGGGCAGGACCTCCACCCACTGGTCGAAGACCTGGTAGGGCTCGGCGGGCCGGAAGCCGCCGGCGAGCGGGTCGAAGCCGGTCTCGAAGACCTGCTCGCCGGCCAGGGTGCGGGGGACGCTGGTGTTGGAGGCCGCCAGTTCGGCGGCGAGGAGTTCGAGCACCTCGCCGATGCTCTTGCCCCGGTAGGTGTCGGGATCGCCCTCCTGCCAGGTGTACGGGCGCCCGAGCGCGGCCTCGCCCTCGACGCCGGCCTTGGTCAGCCAGCCGAGCGCTTCGCGCTCGTGCCCGGGCCGGATCGGGAGGACCGCCTTCACCCAGGCCGAGTTGAGGAACTCGTTGCGCCGCTCGTCGCCGTCCGTCTGCACCAGCCAGCCGAGCGAACTGCCCATGGGGGCGGGCTGCGAGTCGGCGGTGATCAGGTAGTCGACCCGCCACTCCTTCGCCGGATCGGGGCCCTTGGCGTCCGGCCCGTTGTGGGAGCTGGTGCGGGAGTAGGCGGTCGGGACCGTCTCCCCGGCCAGCGGGTCGCCGTCGGAGCCCTCCCAGCGGGCGGGCGGCACCGGGTAGCGGCCGAGCGAGTCGGGCCCGGCGGGGCCGGAGACGTCGCCGGGGCGCCAGAACTCGGGCGAGACGAAGTAGAGCATCTCGTCCACGTCGAAGATCTGCCGGATGAGCTCGGCCTCCAGGTGCGCGTCCCTGGGGTCGAACAGCCGCAGCTGTTCCAGGAGATGGGCGAAGACGGAGTGCCGCTCCTCCTTGCGCAGCTCCTCGGCGGGCCGCGGCCGGACCTTGCTGAGCAGGGTGGTCCGGTCCCGTACGGCGGCGGCGTACGCCTTGCGCTGGAGGGCGGCGACGTCCTTCTCGTACTGCCGCAGCGCCGCCTCGTACGCCACCTGGGCCGGGTCCACCGCGGGCGGCTCCCAGCGCAGCTGGAGGGTGAAGGTGATGGTCGCGGTGCCGCCGAAGTGCACGTTGTCGGCGCGGACCTGGAAGCGGCCGGTGTCGGGGCGCTGGATGACGTACCTCACCAGGAACTTGGCGTCGGTGCCGTGGCCGTTCTTCGCGGAGACGAACTGCACGAAGTCGGGGTTGGTGCTGAGGGTGAAGCCGGGGGCGGGCGGGATGGCGCCGTAGTCGAAGTCCGCGACGATGTACTCGTCCTCCTCGCCCCGCCACATCCGGTCGAAGCCGTCCTGGCGCCGCCAGTCGGCGTCGTTGTGCGGGGCGTTGGTGCTGTCGGGGTGCTCCTGGATGGGGAAGGTGCCCGTGAAGGTGGTGAGGATCGGGGTGAGCGGCTCGGGCGGTTCGGGCTTGCGCAGCGAGGTCAGGTCGGGTGCCGGGACGACGTCGACGAACTCGCCGAGGCCGAGCACCCGTCCGGGCGCGTTCACGAAGACCTGCCAGCTCATGCGGGTGCCGATGTGCTGGACCTGGACGCCCACCTTGCGCATCTTGCGGCGCAGCTCGTAGTTGGCGAGCCGGTCGGTGGTGTTCTGCACCACGTAGCGGCGGCTGGAGGTGTCGGTCGTCTCGGTCACCGTCTTGAAGGTGGTGGTGAAGTTGCGCCGGATCTCGCTGCTGACCTTGGAGCTCTGGGTGCGGGTGTGCTTGTGGGTGAGTTCGGAGGACTTCCCGGTGGTGGACTTGGTGGCGAAGCTGGCGCTGGCGTCGGCGTGGTAGACGCCGGCGAAGGAGCCGCCGGCGGAGACGGTCGCCCCGAGGGAGGTGTCGTTGGCGTTGGACTCCTTGACGGCGTCGGCCACGTCGCTCTGGTCGGTCAGGGTCTCCTCGGACCTGCGGGTGGTCTCCTCCGACTGGCTCGCGGTCCGCTCGACGAGGGTCCGGCGGGTGGTGGTCTCGACGAGCTCCACCATGCCGCCGGGACTGAGCCAGAGGTGCCCGGCGGGCGCGCCGAGGAAGGTGTCGAACTCGAAGAAGTACTGCCGGAACAGGTTGACGAGCCCCACGGGCGACAGGATGCCCTCGGTCGGCGGGTCCTGGCCCGCGAAGCGGGCGAGCGCGGCCAGCTCGGGGCTCTCCAGCGAGCGGGCGGCGGGCCCGGCGAAGGCCGCGGGCCCGGGGCGCGGCCCGTGCAGGGCGGCGAGCCGGCCGGCACCGGAGTAGCCGAGCCAGCCGGGCAGCGGCTGGTAGACGCCGAAGAGCTCGCTGGCGTACGGGAGGGTGCCCGCGAACTCCCCGACGGGACGCCCGGTGCGCACCGGCCCGGGCACGGGGGCCGTGAGCACCCGGACCGGGCCCGTGGGGCCGCCGGCGGTGGTGGCGAACGGGGTGACCGTCCACGGCTGGCCGGGGGTGCGGGTGACGAGCAGCAGGTCCCGGTCGGACTCGGTCGGCGGCGCGACGAAGGAGAGGACCAGCGGGCCGGTCGACGTCACCGTCCGGCCCGCGTACTGCCGCCCGGAGCCGGGGTCCGCCTCGATGAAGGCCCCGTCGAGGGCCGGCACCCCGGGGAAGAGCGCCGGGTCGCGCAGGTCCACGTCGGAGGGGAGGGCGAGGGCGATCCGCTGCCCGGGGCGGAGGTCGGCGGGGCCCGAGGGCTGCACCCGGTACGACCAGATCTGGTACCAGGAGCCCGCGGTGGGGAGCGGGGTCCTGCCGGCGAAGGTGACGACGATCGACATGGGCGTGCCTCCCGGCGTGGTCACGGCGGACGGGCGGGGTAGCCAGGGTGCTGCGTGATCAGGGTCGGGCGGCGGCCCGGGCCGTGTCACCGGCTTGGCGTCGACACGCCACGGGGCCGGCCGAGGGACACGCACGGGTACCCGTGCGGGGTATGGGCGGCCGGTTCGGTAAGGTCGGGACAGGAGGTCGAAGACGTGCACGTGGGACGGGCGGTACGCAGCGCCGCGCGAGCGGGAGGTGCCCTGGCGCACCTGCTGCTCGTCGTCGTGCTCGCCCTCGGCGTGTTCGTGATGCACTCGGTCGGCCACCCGGAGGGTTCCTCGGGGACCGGCGGGACGCACGGCACGGAGACGACGGCCGCGACGGCCGGGGCGCACTCCGAGGGCGCCGCCCCGGGGACGTCGTCGCACGGCTCCGCGCACGAACCGCCGCACGGCTCCCCCGACGCCCCCGCCTCCTCGTACGCGTCCACCCACGGCTCCACGCACGACTCCGGCACGGGGATGGACATGACCACGCTCTGCGTGGCCGTCCTGAGCGCCTGGCTGCTCGCCGCCCTCCTCAGGGCCGCCCTCGGCCGCCGCACGGACGGGACCGCCCCGCTCCCGGCGCGGCTGCTCCCCTCCCTGGGCCCGAACGCCCCGCCGCGCCCACCGGACCTCGCCCAGCTGTCGATCCTGCGGATCTAGGCCGTACCGCCGCCGCGGGCGCCTCGCGCTGCCCGCAGAAGCGATCGGTCCCTCCACAGAACCAACGACAGCACACGAGGTGTGACACACATGCGTGCCTTCACGACCCGCACCACCACCCGCAAGCTCGCCCTGACCGGCGCCGTCGCGGCGGCCGGGCTCCTGCTCTCCGCCTGCTCGGGCTCCGGCGACTCCATGGCCGGCATGGACCACGGCGGGAAGTCCTCCGCCTCGGCCTCCGCGTCCGCCTCCGCGGCACCCGCGTCGGCCGGTGCCTTCAACGACGCGGACGTGATGTTCGCTCAGATGATGATCCCCCACCACGAGCAGGCCCTGGAGATGGCGAAGCTCGCCGACGGGCGCGCCGAGGACCCCGAGGTCAAGGCGCTCGTCGGGGAGATCGAGAAGGCCCAGGACCCCGAGATCCGGAAGATGAGGGCCTGGCTCGAGGCCTGGGGCAAGCCCGAGGCCATGGGCGGCGGCGGCCACGGCATGGCCGGGATGATGTCCGGGAAGGACATGGCCGACCTCGCCGCCACGAAGGGCAAGGCCTTCGACCGCAAGTTCGCCGAGCTGATGATCGCCCACCACGAGGGCGCGGTGGAGATGGCGAAGACCGAGCAGCGGGACGGCCGCGACGCGGCCGCCCGGAAGGTGGCCGACGACGTGGTCCGGACCCAGGCCGCCGAGATCGCCCAGCTGAGGAAGATCCTCGACCGCCTCTGACGGCCCGGCGGCCCCGGCCGCCCCTTCCCGCACCACTCGGCCTTCTCGGCCTTCTCGCCCTTCTCGCCCTTCCCCGGGCGGCCCCGCGCGTTCGCGCCGCGGGGCCGCCCCCCTCCCCCGTACCCCTGGGACCACAGACACATGAAGAAGCACCGCGCCGCCCTCGCCGCCGCTCTCACCACGGCGCTCGCCCTCGCCCTGACCGCCTGCGGCACCGACGACGCGCCCGGCTCGGAGCAGCGCCCCGGGCGGGACTCCGCCCCCACGGCGCTCAGCCACATCCACGGCGTCGGCGCCTCCGCCGGGAAGCTGTACGTCGCCACCCACGAGGGCGTCTACACGCCCGGCGCGGACGGGCGGCCCACGCTCGTCGGCGAGCGCAGGGACGATTTCATGGGGTTCACGGTGACCCCCGAGGGCGCCTTCCTCGCCAGCGGCCACCCGGCCCCCGGCACCGGCGGACCCTCGAACCTCGGCCTGATCGCCTCCACCGACGAGGGCGCCACCTGGACCACCCGGTCGCTGGGCGGCGAGGTCGACTTCCACTCGCTCGACACCTCCGCCGACGCGACCGTCTACGGCTACGACAGCACCAACGGGCGCCTGCGGGTCAGCCGGGACGGCATCGCCTGGGAGGACCGCGCCGAGCTGCGCGCCCTGGACATCGCCGTCGCGCCCGCCGCCCCCGGCACCGTGCTCGCCACCACCGAGCAGGGCGTCGTCCGCAGCACCGACGACGGGCGCACCTTCGGGCGGCCGCTCTCGGGGCAGCTCGTGGCGTACGTGTCCTGGGGCGCCCCCGACGCCCTGTTCGGGGTCGACCCGGACGGGGTGCTGCTGCGCAGCGCGGACTCCGGCGCCACCTGGCGCCGGGTCTCCACCGTGCCGGGCGGCGCCCCGCAGGCGCTGACCGCCCTCGACGCGCGCCGGCTCCTCGTGGCCACCCAGGACGGGGTGTACGAGTCGGTGGACGGCGGGACGTCGTTCACCCGGCGGATGACCGTGGCCTCGGGCGGCGACGGCCACTGAGGACCGCCGCCGTCCGGGCGGACGGGCGCCGCCCCGGTACCCCGCTCAGTAGCCGATCCGCACACCGGTGACGGTGTGCCGGTCGGTGCGGCCGCCGGTGGTGCCGCCGAAGCCGACGAGGACGTTCTTCGGGAGCGTGACGGCCACGTCGATGACGCGGGTGCCGTCGACGCTCACCTGGAGGCGGCCGGTGGCGGTGACGACGGCGTCGACGGTGTGGCTGCCGGTGCGAAGGTTGGGCACGTTGGTCGCGGTGGCGGCGTACGTCAGGGTGGTGCCGCTGCCTCCGGTGGCGACCGCGACGAAGTTCGACGAGGGGTCGTTGACTCCGTTGTCGTAGGTGTCCAGGGTGACGGCCACGCCCGGGAGTCCGGCGAAGCCGAGGCTGCCGCCGCTGTTGGCGGCCAGCGCCTTGGGGGTGGTCCGGCTCGCGTCGAGCAGCAGCAGGGCGAGCCCGTCGGCGCCGGTGCCGCCGCCGACGGTGGTGGTGAAGCGGGCCTTCAGCCGCTCCGAGGGAACGGCGGTGGCCTGGACGGCGGAGCCGCGCTGGTAGGTCTGGACGGGGGTGAGTTCGAGGCTGGTGCCGGAGAGCCTGGCGCTTCCGTTGTACGTCCAGCCGTTGGGTCCGGGCGGCGGCACCGCGTACGCCGTGGCGGTGAGCGTGGCCCGGCGGACGGCGTGGATGTCGGTCTTCCCGCCGGTCGCCCCGGTGAAGGCGAGGAAGGCGGAGGGCGGCAGCGAGGCCACGGTGGTGCTCAGGCGCTGGGTGCCGTCGACGGAGACGGTGAGGGTGGTGCCGGTGACGGCGACCGCCACGGTGTGGCCGCCCGCGCGCAGGTTGGGCACGTTCGTCGTGGTCGAGGCGTAGGTGAGGGCGTCGCCGCTGCCGGTGGTGGCGATGCCGACGAAGTTGGCCGAGGGGTCGGCCGCGCCGTTGTCGTAGGTGTCGAAGGTGACGGCCACGCCGGGGAGGCCGGAGAAGCCGAGGCCGCCGCCTCCGGTGCCCAGGGCGCTCGGGGTGGTCCTGGCGGGGTCGAGGAGGGCGAAGGAGAGTCCGTCGGCGCCGTCGCCGCCGCCGATGACGGTGGTGAAGGAGGCCTTGAGGCCGTCGGTGAGCACGGGCACGGGCCAGACGGCGGTGCCGCTCCGGCCGGGGGTCGCCTGGGTGAGCTGGAGGTCGCCGCCGGAGATCTGGGCGCTGCCGTTGAGCTTCCAGCCGCCCGCGTTGGGCCCGGGGACGGTGACGCCGGTGCCGGCGGCCCCGGTGCCGGTGAGGGTCTCGCTCAGAGCGCCGTGTCCGTCGTCGGAGGTGAGTTCGTAGGCGGCCTGGACGGTGCCGAGGGAGGTCGGCGAGAAGGTGACGGCCTGGTGGACGACGTCCTCGGGGCCGAGGACCTGGCCCTCGCTGATCGGGTTGGTGACGAGGAAGGGGGCGGCGGGCGGTTTGGCCTTGGTGATGGTGAGCGGGATGTTGCCGGTGTTGCTGATGTCGAAGGTCTTGGTCACGGACTGGCCGACCTTCACCGAGCCGAAGTCCGTCGAGGTGGGGGTGACGGTCAGCCGGGCCTCACCGGTGACGGCGGTGCCGGTCAGGTCGACGGCGGCGGTGCCGTTCTGGCCCGTCACGGAGAGGGTGCCGGTGTCGGTGCCGTTGGTGGTGGGGGCGTAGGAGACCTGGACGGAGACGGACTGCTGGGGCTGCACGACGGTGCCGGCGGCCGGCAGGCCGGTGGTGGTGTACGGGGCGGCGGCCGGGGTCGTCGCGGAGACGGTCTCGGGCTGGGTGCCGGTGTTGGTGAAGGTGACGCCGAGGGACTTCTCGGTGCTGGTGGGCACGGTGCCGAAGTCGAGCGCCGTCGGGGCGGCGACGAGGCCGGGCCGGGTCCCGTAGCCGGTGAGGCCGAGCGCGCTGTCGCCGAGGTCGGTGGCGAAGGTCAGGACCGAGCTGTCCGGTCCGGGCGCGGTCGGGGCGAAGGACACCGGCACGGAGTAGGTGTCGCCGTTGTGCAGGGTGCGGGGCAGTCCGGCGGGGCTCGCGGTGAAGGCGCCCCCGGCCGGGGTGGTGACGGCGCCGATGGTCACGTCGCGGGTGGCGGTGACGGTCGCGGTCGCGGCGCCGGTGGAGCCGACGGCGACCTTGCCGAAGTCGAGGGGGGCGGCGGTGAGGGCGGTGTTGGCGGGGCGGCCGAAGGCGAGGACGTGGCCGTCGCGGGTGCCGACGTAGATCCGGCCGCCGTCGGTGGCGGGCACGGTGAACTTGGCGGCGGTGCCGATCGGCGCCGACCAGCGCAGCTTGAGCCGGCCGCCCACGGGGACGGCGTCGTACGCGCGCAGCCGGCCGTTGGCGCCGTTGGTGCCGTCCGCGTGGATGATCCAGACGAGGGCGGAGCCGGGGTTGGTGCCGGTGGAGGTGACCACGGGCGAGCCGGAGGTGTAGCCGAAGGTCTCGGTGCTGCTGCCGGTGTTGGTGAGCGCGGGTGCGCCGGCGCCGGTGAGGCCGTACGCGAAGGCGCGCAGCGGGCCGCGGGAGCCGGCGGTGTACACGTAGCCGCCCTGGCCGCCGTACACCCCCGGGTGGCCCCAGACGCCCTCGTACGGGCCGAAGGTGCCGAGGACCTTGTCGGTGCCGCCGGGTCCCTGGGAGCGTCCGCCGAGGTCGTCGCGGTCGAGGAGGAAGAGCCTGCCGTCCTTGCCGATCTGCACGAGGAGCCTGGGGTGGGCGCTGGTGCCGAAGGGGGTGCCGGGGAGGGCGACGGGGCCGCCGGAGCCGAGGTCGGTGTCGTTGAGGTCGAGCTGGTTGGCGTTGGAGGGGCTGAAGAAGTCCTGGGCGGACAGCGTGCCGTCGCTGTTGACGCCGAGCCGGACCACGGACTCCGAGAGCTGTCCGGGGGGCATGCTGCCGGGGCCCGGCGCGGGGGTGACGCCGTTGCCGGTGGTGAGGATGATCCGGCCGGGGCCGTCGGAGACGAGTCCGCCGCCGCTCATCCAGACGCCGGCCATGCCGTTGGCGGAGGAGTCCTCGGTGGCCCACAGGGTCGTCCTGCGGGTCGTGGTGTCGACGCCGAGGACGTAGCCGACGTACGGGCCGCGGTCGCAGTGCGAGGCGAAGCCCGCGTAGACGGAGCCGCCCATGAGGAGCAGCCCGGGGCGCTGTCCGGCCGTGTACGGGTTGAAGGCGCGCGAAGGGTCGTTCGTCGGCGCCCCGGTGACCTTGACGGGCCAGCCGGCGCGCTCGGCGCCGGTGGCGGGGTCGACGGCGTGCACGTACCAGTTCGGGTGCTGGTCGTCGGGGCCGTCGTTCACCTTGGAGGTGAGGTAGAGGGAGTCGGTCGCCGGGTCGTACACGGGGGTCGCGGTGACGCCGATGTTCGGCACCAGGTCGCCGCAGCTGATGGCGGCGGCGGGCCAGGCCGGGCCGAGGTCGCGGGTCCACCCGATGGCGCCGGACGCGGGGTCCAGGCCGTAGAGCTTGTTGTTCTCGGTGGCGACGACGAGGGTGCCGCCCACGACGAGGGGCTGGGCGTAGACCTGGCCGTCGACGGCGGTCGAGAACTGCTGGCCGAAGTCGGAGCTGGACACCTGGTCGGGGGCGAGGCCCGGCTCGTCCTGGTCCCAGCCCGTGCGCAGGGTGTCGTGCGAGATGGTGCCCTGGTCGGCGGCGGCCGCGCGCGCGGCGGGCGCCGGAGCGGGCGGTGCCGGTGCCGCGGCGACCGGGCCGGAGCCCGGCAGGGCTCCCACGCCCAGGACCAGACACATCGTCAGGAAGCGGGCGACTGCCCTGCGTCTGCTGGTCATCGCGTCCACCTTCACGTGCGCGCAGCGGGGGCGGAGCCGGTGTGCGCGCTCCGCCGTGGCCATGGTCGAAGCCATGGTGGGGCGAGCCTGCCGCACCGGGCCGCCCCGACGCGAGGGGCGCGGCACACGTCACCTGGTCGGGTGGCGCGGCCGCGTCCTGGTGGCGGTCGGGGCGGCGCGCCGGACCGGGCTCTCCGCGTTCCGGGGCTCCCCGGGAAAAGCGTGCGGGAAAAATCCGGCGCCGATGTCGAGAACGCGCGTCCGGCTCCGTCCCCGGAGTGGATGCGGCCACTATGGGCGCACGGACACCGAGGAGCGACATCATGGCCAAGTACCTGCTGCTGAAGCACTACCGGGGCGCCCCGGCCGCGGTCAACGACGTGCCGATGGACCGGTGGACGCCGGAGGAGATCTCGGCGCACATCCGGTACATGAACGACTTCGCGGCCCGGCTGGAGAAGACCGGCGAGTTCGTCGACGGCCAGGCGCTGGCCCCCGAGGGCGCGTGGGTCCGGTACGACGGCGAGGGGCGCCCGCCGGTCACCGACGGTCCCTTCGCGGAGACCAAGGACCTCATCGCGGGCTGGATGGTCATCGACGTGGACGGCTACGACCGCGCGGTCGAGCTGGCCGGGGAGCTGTCGGCCGCGCCCGGTGCGGGCGGCGCGCCGATCCACGAGTGGCTGGAGGTGCGCCCGTTCCTGTCCGCGCCCCCCACCATCACGGAGTGACACCCCCCATGGACGAGGCCCTGCTCAGGAGCCTCACCCCGGGCGTGATCGCCGTCCTCGTCCGCCGCGGAGCCGACTTCGCGGCGGCCGAGGACGCCGTCCAGGAGGCCCTGGTCGAGGCGTTCCGGGCCGGGGCGGACCAGGCACCGCGGGACGCCAAGGGCTGGCTGGTCACCGTGGCCTGGCGCAAGTTCCTCGACGCGACGCGCGCCGACGCCGCCCGGCGGCGGCGGGAGGACCGCGTCGCGGAGGAGCCGGCGCCCGGCCCGGCCCCCGCGGTGGACGACACGCTCCGGCTCTACTTCCTGTGCGCCCACCCGTCGCTGACCCCGGCCTCGGCGGTCGCGCTCACGCTGCGCGCGGTCGGCGGGCTGACCACCCGCCAGATCGCCGAGGCCTACCTGGTGCCCGAGGCGACCATGGCGCAGCGGATCAGCCGGGCCAAGCGGACCGTCTCCGGGGTGCGCTTCGACCGTCCGGGCGACGTCTCGACCGTGCTGCGCGTGCTCTACCTGGTCTTCAACGAGGGCTACTCGGGAGACGTGGACCTCGCCGCCGAGGCGATCCGGCTCACCCGGCAGCTCGCGGCCCGGGTCGACCATCCGGAGCCGGCCGGGCTGCTCGCCCTCATGCTGCTCCACCACGCCCGGCGGGCCGCCCGGACGGCGCCGGACGGCAGCCTCGTCCCGCTCGCCGAGCAGGACCGGGGCCGGTGGGACACCGCGCTGATCGCCGAGGGCGTCGACGTCCTACAGGTCGCCCTCGCCCGCGACCGGCTGGGCGAGTTCCAGGCCCAGGCCGCGATCGCCGCGCTCCACGCCGACGCGCCCACCGCCGCGGAGACCGACTGGGTGCAGATCGTGGAGTGGTACGACGAGCTGGTGCGGCTGACCGGCAGCCCGGTCGTCCGGCTGAACCGGGCGGTCGCCGTGGGCGAGGCCGACGGGCCGCGGGCCGGCCTCGCCGCCCTCGCGGCGCTGGACGCCTCGCTGCCCCGGTACGACGCGGTGGCCGCGTACCTCCACGAACGGGACGGCGACCTGCCGAGGGCGGCCCGGCTGTACGCGGAGGCCGCTCACCGGGCCGCCGACCTGGCCGAGCGCGACCACCTGACCCGGCAGGCGGCGCGGCTCAACACCCGGCTGCGGGAGGGCCGCCGGAGACAGGCCCGGCACGATCCGCACGACACGGCCTAACCGACGCTGTGCACCACCTCTCCGCCCACGACGACCGTCTCCGCGACCGTGCCGGGGATGTCGTCGGGGTCGATGCTCAGGATGTCGCGGGAGAGGACGACGAAGTCGGCCAGCTTGCCGACCGAGAGCGAACCCCGCTCCTCCTCCAGGAAGTTGGCGCGGGCGGAGCCCATGGTGTAGCCCTCCACGGCGGTCGCGACGTCGATCGTCTCGCCCGCGGTCCAGGCCTCGCCGCCGCCGGGCGGGCGGCGGGTGACGGCGGCGTGGATGCCGATCATCGGGTCCATCTCGGCCACGTTCCAGTCGCTGGACAGGGCGAGCAGCGCGCCGGCGGCGTGCAGGCTGCGCAGCGGCCAGGCCTTGTGCCAGCGCTCGGGGCCGATGTTCTCGGCCCAGTCCTGGCCCGGGCCGGCGATGTCGGGGGCGGCGTGCCGGGGCTGCATGCAGGCGGTGACCCCGAGGGCGGCGAAGCGCGGGGTGTCGGCCGGGTCGAGGCATTCGACGTGGACGACCTGGTGGCGGGCGTCGCGCGGCCCGTTCACGGCGCGGGCCCGCTCGACGGCGTCGAGGACGGTGCGGATGCCCCGGTCGCCGGTGGCGTGCACGAAGCACTGGAAGCCGCGCGCGTCGAGGTGGGTGAGGAGCGCGGCGAACTCCTCGGGCGGGTAGAACGTGTCGCCCCGGTGGTGGCCGCAGCCCGCGTACGGTTCGAGGAGGGCGGCGGTACGGGGTTCCACGACGTCGTCGATGTAGAGCTTCAGCGGCCCGACCCGCAGCCGGTCGTCGGCGAACTCCTCGGCCGCGGCGGCGAACGCGTCGAGTTCCGCCTCGGTGGTGCCGCGCGGGTGGAAGAGGGCGGCGACGATCCGGGAGCGGAGCCGGCCCTCGGCGCGGGCGCGCTGGAAGAGGGCCAGGTCGTCGAGGGAGTTCTGCGGTTCGACCACGGTGGTGATGCCGTAGCGGACGGCGTCGTCCAGGCTCTTGGCGAGGCGCCCGTACTGGCGGTCCGGCGACGCCCAGGGGACGCCGAGCTCGCGCAGGGCGCGGTGCCCGTCGCGGGACAGCCCCTTGACGGCGAAGTCCTTGACGAATCCGGTGGGTTCGCCGGTCTCCGGGTCGGTGACGGCGGTGCCGAACGGCAGCTCGGTGCGGTCGGCGCGGACGCCGAGGCGCCGCAGGGCGGCGGTGTTGAGCCAGGCGGTGTGGACGTCGTAGCTGAGGACGAGCGCCGGGGTGTCGCCGGTCGCGGGGTCCAGGTCGGCGGCGGTGGGCATCCGGCCGTCGGGGATCACGGAGTAGTCGAACGCCTCGGCCTCGATCCAGGGGGCGTCCGGGTGGGCCGCGCGCCAGGCGCGGATGCGGGCGTGCACGGCGTCGAGGTCGCGGGCGCCGGCGAGCTGGACGCAGGCGTCGTCCGAGCCGAGGCGCACGTGGTTGTGGGCGTCGACGAAGCCGGGCAGGACGAGCCGGCCGCCCGCGTCGAGGACGTGGGTGCCGGGTCCGATCCAGGCCTCGGCGCGGGCCGCGGCACCGACCCACACGATCCGGCCGTCCCGGACGGCGAGGGCCTGGGCCTCCGGGAGGGCGGGGTCGACGGTGTGGACGCGGGCCCGGGTGAGGACGAGGTCGGCGGGTGCGGGGTGGTTCATGGGGTTCTTCTTCTCTGGAGGGGTGGGCGGGGTGGTGGCGGGGCGGGCGCTCAGGCCGCCGCGGGCCGGACCGTGCGGCGGGCCAGGAGGACGTAGACGAGGGCCGAGACGGCCGAGCCGAGCAGGGTGAGGTCGGCGCCGCCCAGCGGGGCGACCAGGGGGCCGGTCCAGAGCTCGGAGTCGCAGGTCAGCGCGGCGAAGAGCATGCCGGCGAGGAGCGCGACCAGACCGGCCGGGTGCCAGCCGGCCCGGTACCGGTAGGGCCCGTCCCCGGCGAGGTGCAGGGCCTCGGCGTCGTACGTGCAGCGGCGCAGCACCATGTCGGCGAGGAAGACGCCGCCCCAGGGGGCGAACACGATGATCAGGAGGGAGAGGAAGGAGAGCAGCGAGGTGGTGAAGTCGACGAGGAAGAGGGCGCCGAGGGAGCCGGCGGCGGTGACGGCCGCGCTGACGAGGATCGCGCGGGCCCGGCTCCAGGGGATGCCGAGGACCTGGAGGTTCAGGCTGGACGAGTAGAGCGTGATGATCGAGTTGGTGACGGAGCCGCCGAGGACCAGGGCGAGGAAGACCGGCTGGAACCAGCCGGGCAGCAGCCCTTCCGTACCGGCGACGGCGTCGGTCATGTCGGCCTGGGTGGCGGCGGCGGCGCCCGCGACCCCGAGCGCCACGGACGAGAGCAGGCCACCGAGGCCGCCGCTCCAGGTGAGCGCCCTGAGGGAGGTGGTGCGGGGCAGGTAGCGGGTGTAGTCGGCGGGCATCGGGACGTACGAGAAGGGGCCCGCGAACATCACGACGAGGGCGAGGCTCCAGCCGGACGCGCCGGGTGCGGCGGCGGGGGCGGCGGTGTCGGTGCCGGGCAGCAGGAGGGCGATGAGCACGGCGAAGCCGGCGGCGAGGACGTACGCCATCCAGCGTTCGGCCCACTGGACGGTGGCGTGCCCCCACAGGGCGACGGCGAAGGTCAGGGCCAGGGTGACGCCGAGGGAGAGGGCGCGCGGGAGCGGGCCGCCGCTCCAGCCGAGGTCGGCGAGGAAGGCTTCGAGGGCGAGGGTGCCGACGACCGTGTTGACGATCGTGTAGCCGATGCTGACGACCCAGTTGAGCAGTCCGGCGGGCCAGTTGCCGCGGACGCCGAAGGCGGCGCGGGAGATGACGAGGGTGGCGGTGCCGGTGCGGACGCCGCTGAGGCCGGCGGCGCTGATGGCGAAGAAGGAGAGTCCGCCGAGCACGACGACGGCGGTGGCCTGCCAGAAGGAGAGGCCGAAGGCGACGGCGAGGGCGCCGTTGATGACGTAGGTGAAGGTGAGGTTCGAGCCGAACCAGAGCCAGAACAGGTCCTTGGCCCCGCCGTGGCGTTCGGAGTCGGGGATGGGGTCGATGCCGTGTTCCTCGACCTGGAAGACCTCGTCCCGGCCCGCTGTCGCGGGCGTCGTCTCGTGTCCGGGCACACCGCACTCCTGTCGTGGACATCTTCTTTGAATGACGTTCTAACTCTTTGAACGGCATTCAAGATGTGCGATACATTCCGGCCACGTCAAGACCCTGGCGGAAACCGGTTAGGGTCGATCCCGCCAGGAACGTGCAGGAGCGGGACACGGACGAGGAACGGGGCGGACAGCGGTGGCAGGCGCAGCACGGGTGGGACGGCGGGACGGCAGCATCACGCGGGAGCGGATGCTGGAGGAGGCCATGAACGCCATCGCCGAGGACGGACTCGCCGCGCTCACCATGTCCGCGCTCGCGGAACGCCTCGGGACGAGCGGCGGCCACATCCTGTACCACTTCGGCAGCAAGGACCTGCTCCTGCTCGCCGTGCTGCGCTGGAGCGAGGCCACCCTGGCCGAGGAAAGGCGCCTGCTGCTCGCCCGCCGGCTCACCGCGCCGCGCCGGCTCGACCTGTTCCTCCAGCTCTATCTGCCGCGCGGGCCCCGCGACCCCCGCTGGACGCTGTGGATCGAGCTCTGGGCCCGCATCCCCTCCAACGCCCAGCTCCGCGAGGCCCAGCAGGAGCTCGACAGCGGCTGGCAGGAGGACCTGGAGGCGCTGCTCGTGAAGGGCGTCGAGCGCTCCCACTTCGCCCCGCTGGACGCGCCCGCCCGCGCCTCCGAGCTCCTCGCCCTGCTCGACGGGCTGAGCACCCGCGTGGTCCTCGGCCAGGAGACGGGCCGGGACGCGCGGCCCGCCCTGGAGGCCGCCCGCGCGGCGGCGGCCCTGCTGATCCCGGCGGCCTGAGGTCAGGCGGGCGGCGGCTCCCAGGGAAGCGGCCGCACGGGGGTGAACGGCCAGTCGAGCGCGTCGGGGTGACGGCTCGTCTGCTCCGCGTACCAGAGGACCTGCTCGGTGTGCAGGGCCGGGCGGGAGAGCCGCGCCAACGGCGGATGACAGGCGGCGACGGCCTGCGCCACGCCCAGCGCCGCCTCGGCGTCCGAGGCCGGGTCGCCCGGCTGGGCGTGCGGCACGCCGTACCACGCGGCGACCGCCCGCAGCGAGCGGCCGCCGGGCCGGTAGCGGTCGGCGTGCCGGTCGAGGACGAGGGGGTCGCACACGGGCGCCGGCCCGGTGGGCAGCCGCTCGGTCAGCGGGGCCAGTCCGTGCCGGAGGAGCTCGGCGTGCAGGGTGCTCAGGACATGCGGGGCGAACCAGACGACGAGCAGTTCCCCGGCGGCGAGATGGGCCGTGACGAGGGCGGCGAGCTCTTCCAGGGCGCGGGGCGGGTCGGTGGCGACGGCGGGGACGCCGGAAGCGTCAGCGTCAGGGGCGTCAGGGGCGTCAGGGGCGTCAGGGCGCAGCATGCCGGATCTCGGATCCTGGAATCCGGGTCCGAGGTCCAGGATCCAGTCGTGCGCCGTCCCGTCGCTCCCCCGCAGGGCCGCCGACCGGATGCGGTCGATCCCCGGCCGGTGGCCGGTGGATCCGATGTCCAGGGACAGCAGCCGCCGCCGGTGCCACCCCGGATGGTCGCCGCGCGGCGGCGGCCCCGGCTCCGGGGCGTGTGCGGGGTGGTGGACCTCCCAGCCCCCCGCCCCGTGCCGCAGCACACCGGTGCCCGCCGGCACCGGCCCGCCGCACGTGGCGCAGGAGGCGTCGTACGCGTTGACGCGCTCCCCGCCGTTCACGGCGCGTCCGCGCCGTCCCGGTACGCCTCCAGGAGGCGCAGCCACACCTCGCTGAGGGTCGGGAAGGCGGGCACGGCGTGCCAGAGCCGCCCGATCGGGACCTCGCCGGTGACGGCGATGGTGGCCGAGTGGAGGAGTTCGCCGATGCCCTGGCCGACGAAGGAGGCGCCGAGGACGGTCTCGCGGTCCAGGTCGACGACCAGGCGCGCCCGCCCGCGGTAGCCCTGGGCGTACAGCCCGGCCCCGGCGACCGACGCCATGGCGACGTCGACGGCGCGGGCCCGGTGCCCGGCGGCCTCGGCGGCGGCGAGGGTGAGACCGACGGAGGCCGCCTCGGGGTCGGTGAACACCACCTGGGGTACGGCCGCGTGGTCGGCGGTGGCGGCGTGCGGGCCCCAGGCCGCCGGGTCCGCGGAACCGTCCCCGGCCGCCCGGGCCGCGATGGCCGCGCCCGCGATCCGCGCCTGGTACTTGCCCTGGTGGGTCATCAGCGCCCGGTGGTTGACGTCCCCCACGGCGTACAGCCAGTCGTGGCCCGCCACCCGCAGGCTGTCGTCCACCGGGAGCCAGGCCCCGGGCTCCAGGCCGACCGTCTCCAGGCCGATGTCCTCGGTCCGCGGCCGCCGCCCGGTCGCGAACAGCACCTCGTCGGCCTCGACCCGGTCGCCGCCCTCCAGGACCACGGAGACCGGGCCCGTGTGCCCGTCCCGTACGACCGCGGAGACCGTGACGCCGGTACGGACGTCGGCGCCGCGTTCGGCGAGGGCCGCGAGGACGTGCTCGCCGACGAACGGCTCCATCCTCGGCAGCACTCCCCCGCCCCGCACGAGCAGCGTCACGCGCGAGCCGAGCGCCTGCCAGGCGGTCGCCATCTCCACCCCGACCACGCCCCCGCCGACGACCACGAGCCGTCCGGGGACCTCGGCCGAGCTGGTCGCCTCGCGGCTCGTCCAGGGCCGGGCCCCCGGGAGGCCGGGCAGCTCGGGCAGGACGGCGCGGGTTCCGGTGCACACGGCGACGGCGTGCCGCGCGGTGAGCACCCGGCGGTCGCCCTCGGGGCCCTCCACCACGACCCGGCGGGGTCCGAGGAGTCGGCCGTGGCCCCGGAAGAGCCGGGCGCCGGTGGACTCCACCCACTCCGCCTGGCCGTCGTCCTTCCAGTCCCCGACGACGGCGTCCCGGTGGGCGAGGACGTCGCGGGCGTCGAGGGGGCCGTAGGCGTGACCGCGCAGGCCGGGCACCCTGCGCGCCTCGGAGCGCGCGATGGCGGGCCTGAGCAGCGCCTTGCTGGGCATGCAGGCCCAGTACGAGCACTCGCCGCCGATCAGCTCGGCCTCCACCACCGCGGTGCTGAGCCCGGCCGCGCGCACCCGGTCCACCACGTTCTCCCCGACCGGTCCCGCGCCCAGGACCACCACGTCGTACTCGTACTCGTGCTCGTGCCGTGCCGCTCGTGTCATGACTGACAGTCTGCCGGGCGGTGGCGCGGAATAGCGCGGCTCGATACGCCGTTGTGCGGGGCGGGTCCCGAGGGGACCGTGAGGAAGGCGCGCCAAGGACGCCGGCCCCGGAGAGGTAGGAAGCATGAGCACTGTCGAGCTCACCAAGGACAACTTCGATCAGATCGTGAGCGAGAACGAGTTCGTTCTCATCGACTTCTGGGCTTCCTGGTGCGGCCCCTGCCGCCAGTTCGGGCCGGTCTTCGAGGCGGCCTCCGAGCGTCACGAGGACCTCGTGTTCGCGAAGGTGGACACCGAGGCGCAGCAGGAGCTCGCGGCGGCGTTCGAGATCCGCTCGATCCCGACCCTGATGATCGTCCGTGACAAGGTCGCGGTCTTCGCGCAGCCGGGCGCGCTGCCGGAGGCCGCCCTCGAGGACGTCATCGGCCAGGCGCGTGGTCTGGACATGGACGAGGTGCGCAAGTCCATCGCGGAGGCGCAGGCGCAGCAGGGGCAGTGACCCGCGCGGGGTGAGGGGTGGTCCGGAGTCGCCGGGCCACCCCTTCCGCGTGCCGGGACGCGGGCGTCAGCGCTCCAGGACGAGCGCGAGGCCCTGGCCGACGCCGATGCAGAGCGCGGCGAGGCCGGTGCCGGAGCCGGCCGCGGCGAGCTGGTGGGCGACGGCACCGGCGAGGCGCGCGCCGGAGGCGCCCAGCGGGTGGCCGATGGCGATGGCGCCGCCGCGCGGGTTGACCACCGCGGGGTCGAGTTCCGGCCATTCGGCGAGGCAGCCGAGGGCCTGGGCGGCGAAGGCCTCGTTCAGCTCGAACGTGGTGAGGTCACCGAAACCGCGGCCCGCCTTCGCCAGCGCCTTGCGCACGGCCTCCACCGGGCCGAGCCCGAAGAGCTGCGGCTCGATGCCGGTGACGGCGGAGGCGCGGATCCGGGCGAGCGGTTCCCGGCCGGTGGCGCGCAGCCCCTCCTCGTCCACGAGGAGCAGGGCCGCGGCGCCGTCGTTGAGCGGGGAGGCGTTGCCCGCGGTGACGGTGCCGCCGTCGGGCCGGAACGAGGGCTTGAGGCGGGCCAGGGCCTCCGGCGAGGTGTCGTCGCGGATGCACTCGTCCCGGGCGAGCTCGACGCCCGGGTAGGGCACGACCTCGTCGTCGTACAGGCCCTTGGCCCAGGCCTCGGCCGCCTTCCGGTGGCTGGCCAGGGCGAACGCGTCCTGCGCTTCACGGGTGAGG
Organism: Streptomyces showdoensis; assembly: GCF_039535475.1. Classification (NCBI taxonomy): domain Bacteria; kingdom Bacillati; phylum Actinomycetota; class Actinomycetes; order Kitasatosporales; family Streptomycetaceae; genus Streptomyces; species Streptomyces showdoensis. The sequence continues at coordinate 44,165 of NZ_BAAAXG010000006.1, forward strand.
GCGTGCTTGTCGGCGACGAGTTCGGCGCCCTCGCCCAGGGCGACGGTCCACTCGGCGGGCATCCTCGGGTTGGTCATGCGCCAGCCGAGCGTGGTGGAGTGCAGCTGCTGGTGGCCGGCCGGGAAGGCGCGTTCCGGCTTCTGCAGGACCCAGGGAGCCCGCGACATCGACTCGACGCCGCCGGCGATGGCGACGGAGGCGTCGCCGAGGGCGATCGCGCGGGCGGCCTGGACGACGGCCTCCAGGCCGGAGCCGCAGAGCCGGTTGACGGTCACGCCGGGCACCGAGGTGGGCAGCCCGGCGAGCAGCACGGCCATCCGGGCCACGTCGCGGTTGTCCTCGCCGGCACCGTTGGCGTCGCCGAAGTAGACGTCGTCGACACGGGCCGGGTCCAGGTCCGGGCTGCGGTCCACGAGCGCCTTGACGACGTGGGCGGCGAGGTCGTCCGGGCGGACGGAGGAGAGGGCACCGCCGAACTTGCCGATCGGGGTGCGGACGGCGTCGACGATGTAGACGTCGCGGATGCTCATCGGTTTCTCTCCCACGTGACCTTCGCGTACGGGCAACGGCGCGGGGAGGGCGATCGTGTTCGCCTGGTGAAGTTTCCTTCGTCCCCGCGGGCCCGAGTCTCCGCCCGTCCACGCGTGCTGTCAACGTCACCCCGGACCGCCCTGGGCCGCCCCGCGGCCCCGCGGCACCCCTCAGCCGACCCCTCGGGCCGCCCCGCGGCCCCGCTGCCCCCCCCCCAGAGAGACTCAGGCCGCCCAGCGACCTCCCGGCACCCCCTCAGACCCCGGTCAGGGCCCGTCAGGCCGCCCCGGGCTCCCTGGTCAGCGCCGTCAGGCCGTAGTCGAGCTCCCGGCCGTCGACCAGCAGCGCCTCGACCGCCCCCGTCGCGGGATCGATGTCGGCGACCACCCCATGGCCCTCGTAGATCGGGTAGCCGCTCTCACCGGTGCGGCCGGTCGCCTCGACGACCGCCGAGCGGACGGCGCTGTCCGCCACGGAGGCGTCGCCGCGGTCCTCCACGTGCGCGGGCACCAGCAGGATCTCGAAACGCTTCGGGTGAGTACTCATGGACCGACGCTAAGCCGCCCCGCCTCCCGGCGCCGCCGGGAGCACGCGGATCGGCTCCGGACGGGGCCCACGGGATCCGGGCGGGATCCCCCGCCCCCTCAGCTCGACTCCCGCCGCACCACCCGGGAGTCCAGCAGCTCCTGGCGCTCGGGCGCCGACTCCGGGTCGCGGACGACCCGGTCGACGAGCTCGGCGAGCTCACGGCCCATGACCATGTCGATGTGGACGGTGCTCAGCCGCGGCCGCAGCAGCCGGCCGATGACCAGGTCGTCCGAGCCGACCACGGCCGTCTCCCCGGGGATCGCGATCCCGGCGTCCTGGAGCGCCCGCATGAGCAGCATCGCGTACTCGTCGTTGTACGCGAACACCCCGTCCAGGCCCAGCTCGCGCCAGCGGCCGGCGAGGGCGCCGGCCGGCTCCTCCTCGTACCGCAGGGGCAGCGGGAGGACCTCGGCGCCCGCCGCCTCCGCCGCGGCCCGCACGCCCGCGAGGCGCGGCACGGAGAACATCTCCAGGCCCGGCTCCTCGGGCATCACGACCCCGATGGTCCGGCAGCCGCGTTCCACCAGGTGGGCGCCTGCGGCCCGGCCGACCTGGGCCTGGTCCATCACGAGCGCGTGGGTGCCCTCGACCCGCTGCGGGCCGACGGTGATCACGGCCTTGGCGCCGGAGCGCTTGAGCAGCTCCACCCCCTGCGGGGTCAGTTCGACCTGACCCAGCGAGACCACGGCGACCGGGCGCAGCTCGGCCCAGGCGCGGGCCGCCTCGTCCGGGTCGAGGCCCACGCTCCCGTACTGCACCACCGTGTAGTCGAGGCGGCGCAGCGCCCACTGGAGGTCGTTGAAGAAGCGGCTGTACAGCGGGCCGATCGGCACGTGGGCGGTGGGCAGCAGGACCATCCGGCTGTGCCCGGCCCGCAGGCTGCGGGCGGCGGCGTGCGGGACGTAACCGAGCTCCTCGGCCGCCTCGCGGACCCGGCGGCGGGTGGGCTCGCTGATCCGTACGGCCGCGGTGTTGTTCAGGACGTAGCTGACGGTGGCCCGGGAGACGCCCGCGAGGCGCGCCACGTCGGCGCTGGTGGGGACGGTGCGTCCGGCGGACTGCTTGGGTGACTGGCTCATCGCGACGGCATCTTTCCAGAACGATCCGGACTCAGGTCTGGCGGATGGCCGGATTCGAGTGCTACACAAGGGTTACACGGGTCACTGACACGTGTAACCACACCGGGCGCTCTCGCTCGTATTCCGCTCGTACTCCCCTCACTTTCCGCTCCCGCCCCCGCACGGGCGTCCTCACCTCAGGAGGGCATCGTGGCCCTTTCCTCCCCCGGAACCTCTCCGGACACCGGCACCGCAGGCGCCGCGTCCCCCGGCGCTCCCCGGCCCACCCGCGGGCTGCTCCCCCTGCTCCTCGCCGGCAACACGGCGATGTACGCGCTCTACGTCGGCGTCCCCGGCATGCTGCTCGCGCTGCAGATCGAGGCCATCGACCCGGCCGACAAGGTGGCCAACTTCGGCCTGGTCTCGGGGGTCTCCGCGATCTTCGCGACCGTCTTCAACCCGGTGGCCGGCGCGCTCTCCGACCGTTCGGGGCGCCGCAACCCGTGGATCCTCGCGGGCGGTCTGCTGGCCCTGCCGGTGATGCTGCTGCTCGGCAGCGTGCACACGATCCTGCTGGTGATGATCGCCTGGTGCCTCGGCCAGGCCGTGATGAACGTCTACCAGGCCGCCCTCACCTCCGTGGTGCCCGACCGGGTGCCGCTCGCCGCGCGCGGCAAGGCCTCGGCCGCCGTCGGCCTCGGCCTGCCGATCGGATCCACCATCGGCGCGCTGGTCGGCGCCGCCTTCTCGGAGGACTACCGCACCGGCTACCTCGTCTTCGGCGCGATCGTCGCCGCCACCGCCGCGCTGTTCACCTCCTGCGCCCGCGAGCAGCGCATGCCGGCCAAGGCCCCACTGCCGGTGAAGCAGCAGATCGCGGCGTTCGGCAGCGCGCTGAAGGACCACGACTTCCGCTGGGCGTTCATCGGCCGGGCCCTGCTCGTCCTCGGCTACTTCGCCGTCGCCGGCTTCCAGCTGTACATCCTCAAGGACCACACCGACCTGCCCGCCGGCCTCGGCGCCGAGGAGGCCGTGGCCATCCTGATGCCGCTCAACTCGGTGGCCATGGTGGTCTCCACGGTCCTCGGCGGCTGGCTCTCCGACCGCTACGACCGGCGCAAGCTCTTCGTCGGCGCCTCCGCCGCGCTCGCCGCCGTCGCCCTGGTCATCCCGGCCGTCTCGACGAGCTGGACCGCGATGCTCGTCTTCTCCGTCGTCAACGGCCTCGGCTTCGGCTGCTACATGGCGGTGGACACGGCCCTGGTGACCATGGTCCTGCCGAAGGCCGAGGACGCGGCCCGCGACATGGGCGTGCTGAACGTCGCCAACGCCGGTCCGCAGATCGTGGCCCCGTTCGTCGCCTCGCTGATCGTCTCGCTCAGTGGCGGATACACCGCGCTCTTCCTCGTCGCCGCCGTACTGTCGGTGCTCGGCGCACTCGCCGTGCGCCCGATCCGTACCGTGCGCTAGTCACCGCCCGCGCACCCCGCAGAGAGGCACCGCCGTGCAGTTGCACACCACCACCTGGGGAACCGGCGACCGGGTCGCGCTCCTGGTCCACGGCATCATGGCCGACCACCGCACCTGGCGGCGGGTCGGACCCGCGCTCGCCGAGCGCGGCTACCGGGTGGTGGCCGTCGACCTGCGCGGCCACGGCGCCAGCGGGCGGGCCGCCGGGCCGTCGGGGTACAGCCCGCAGGACTACGCCGACGACCTCGTCGAAACCCTGCCCGCCGGGGCCGAGCTGGCGATCGGCCACTCGCTCGGCGGCCTGACCCTGGCGACCGCCGTGGAGCGGCTCGCCCCGCGCCGGGCGGTGTACGTGGACCCGGCCTGGCACCTGCCGACCGGCCGGGCCGGCTACCGGCCCGAGCTGTTCACCCAGGCCAAGTCCCTGACCCGGGAGCACGTACGGGAGTTCAACCCGCGCTGGGCCGACGCGGACCTGGACATCGAGATCGACTCGGTACGCCTCTGGGACGAGCGCTCGGCCCACGGCCTGGTGCCCTTCGTCGGCAAGGACCTGGAGCCGGGACACCCGGTGGTGCCCTCGCTGCTCATGCTGGCCGACCCGAGCATGCTGGTCCCCCCCGAGCGGGCGCGCGGGCTGGAGGAGCGGGGTTTCCAGGTCCGTACGGTGGCCGGCGCGGGCCACACGATCCAGCGGGACGACTTCGACGGGTTCATGTCCGCCCTGGAGGGCTGGATCTGACGTACCTTCTGTTCATGGACGACGCTTCGATGGTGGGACTGCTCGGCCGGGTGACCGGCACTGTCGGACCCGGCCTCGTGGGTGAGGTGATCGTCCGGATCCGGGGCGGCGCCGAGCACTTCCTCGCCTATCCGGCCTCGCCCAAGGAGCGGATCGAGACCGGGACCGTCGTGATGGTCATGGAACATCTACCGCCGCGCACCGTCTATGTCACAGCCGCGTACGACGGTTGACCGATCCATTGATCGGCGGTTGCGCCGGGCGCACACTCCCCTCACCGGATCCGCACGGCTCCGGTGAAGGGGGACCTGCCCATGAGCCTCGGGATCGTGGCGGGCGCCGTCGTCGGCGCGCTGGCCGTTCTGATCGCTCTGTTCAAAATGATGTGGCGCGTCGCCGAGCCCAACGAGGCGCTGATCATCTCCGGTTCCAACCACAAGATGGAGGGCCTCGGCGAGGGCATGGGGTTCCGGATCGTCACCGGGCGCGGCACGCTCGTGATGCCGGGCGTCCAGGCGGTGCGGAAGCTCTCGCTCGACCTCAACGAGACGCAGCTCTCGGTGGAGTGCGTCACCCACCAGGGCATCCCGCTGAAGGTGCGGGGCGTGGTGATCTTCAAGGTGGGCGACGACTTCGTGTCGATCGCCAACGCCGCCCGGCGCTTCCTCGACCAGCAGAAGCTGATGTCGGAGCGGGTGCACATCGTCTTCGCCGGTCATCTCCGCGCCATCGTCGGCGGGTTGACGGTGGAGGACATGATCCGTGACCGGGAGAAGCTGACCGGACAGGCGCGTTCGGCCTGTGGCACGGAGATGGAGAAGCTGGGTCTGATCGTGGACTCGCTGCAGATCCACGAGATCGAGGACCCGACCGGCTACATCAAGAACCTGGCGGCGCCGCACGCGGCGGCCGTCCAGCGGGACGCGCGCATCGCCCAGGCGGAGGCCAACCGGCGGGCGACCGAGGCGGAGCAGCAGGCCGCGGCGCGCATGTCGGAGGCGACCAGGGACAGCGAGATCCTCCAGGCGGGCTACCAGGCCGAGCGGGACCAGGCGTCCGCGAAGGCCCGGCAGGCCGGTCCGCTGGCGGACGCGGCGGCGCGCCAGGAGGTCGTGGTCCAGGAGACCCGGGTCGCCGAGCTGGAGTCGCACCGGACGGAGCAGCAGCTGCAGACGGACGTGCGCAAGCCGGCCGACGCCCTGGCCTACGAGAAGCGGACGCTGGCCGCGGCCGAGCGTGACGCGCGCATCTCGGCGGCGGAGGCGGACGCGAAGGAGACCGAACTGGCGAGCGCGGCGGCGGCGACGGCCACCCGGGTGACGGGTGAGGCGGAGGCCGCGGCGGCGCACGCCAAGGGTCTGGCGGTGGCCGAGGCGACGCGGGCGAAGGGCCTCGCGGAGGCCGAGGCGATCAAGGCGCGGGCGGCGGCGCTCGCCGAGAACCAGGAGGCGGTGGTCGCACAGCAACTGGCCGAGCGGTGGCCGGAGATCGTGGAAGCGGGCGCGTCGGCCTTCGGCAACGTGGACCAGATGGTGCTGCTGAACGGCGCGGACGGCATGGCGGACATGTTCGCCAAGGCGCTGACCATGGGCGGGACGGGTCTCGGGCTCGCCCGCCGGCTGCTCGCGAACATGGGGCCGGACGCGGACGGGGGCGGCGTCGCGGCGGCCCCGGTGGGTGCGGCGGGCCCGGTGCCCGCGGTGGCGGCGCCCCGTTCGGAGGAGATCCCGGTCGGCGACGCGCAGTAGCGGCGTCCGGCGCGGCCGCGGGGCCCGGCACCTCCACGGAGGGCACCGGGCCCCGCGCACGTGCGGGCGGCCGCCGTCAGCAGCTCTCGTCCTTCTTCACGGCGCCGAGGTGGATCCGCGTGCCGTCGAGCGCCGCGCCGGGTCCGGGTTCCTGGGTGCAGATCTTCCAGCCCTCGGCGTTCATGGGCACGGTGCGCCCCTTGCCGGAGACGTCCTCGACGAGCATGGATCCCGAGAGCTGGGCCATCGCCCCGACGACGCTGCCGCCGATGAGGTCGGGCATGTAGCCCTTGGCGGCCTGCGGGGGGTCGGTGACCCCGGGGGTGGGTGTCTCGGGGCCGGCGTCCGGAGGGGCGGACGAGCCGCAGGCGGTGAGGCCGGCGGCGAGCAGGCCGACGGCGAGAGCCGTGGCGAGGCGGGTGGTGCGCATGTTCCCCCCTGGGACGAGCGTGAACGGGGGACCATCATCCACGCTCCGCCCCTGACGCGTACACGCCTCTTCTCAGTTGTGCCCGAACTTGCGTTCCTTGCGGTGGGACGGGGTGTCGAGGACCGGGCGCGGCGCCTCGGAAGCGGCCGTGCGCGGGCTCTCCTTCGCCTCGACCGCCGTCCGGTGCTCGTGACCGCCCGTCCGGGCGCCCTTGTTGACCCGGGTCTGTTTCTTGCCCACGATCGTGCCTCCCGTCGTGAATCTTCCTCCCAGACTCGCACGGGGGTACGAAAGCCGCATGTCAGGCGGCGGGCCCGGCCGCGGCGCCCTGGGCGAGCACCGGCCAGAGGGCGGGGTCCTCGAAGCCCAGGGCCCACAGCGCGGTGTGGGTGACGCCGTGGCGGCGCAGGACGGGCAGGTGGCCGGAGACCCCGCGGGCGTCCTGGTACCAGACGTGATGCGTGTCCGTCCCGTCCGCGTAGAGGAAGTACGGGGTGCCGGATTCCGGGTCCAACCGGTACGGGGCGCGCTTCGCGCGGCGCAGGCTCTCGGCCTCCTTCCAGGTGACGTGGGCGGCCCTCCCGGCCCGGGTGCCGTCGGCACGGACGGTCCAGTCCCAGCCGTAGGCGGGCAGGCCGAGTTCGAGGCGCTCGGCGGGGATGAGGGCGGTGGCGGTGCGCAGCACCTCCTCGTACCAGGCGGTGCTCGCGAGCGGCCCCGGTGCGCCGTTCGCCCAGTGCAGGTTGTATCCCATGATCCGGACCCGGTCGGCGGCCTTGCCGAGGGCGGCGTAGTCCCAGACGCGGCCGGTGGCCGCGGTCTTGGGCATGACGGTGACGAGGCAGCTCTTGGCGCGGGCCCGCAGCCGGGCGCAGAGCTCGGTGACGAGGGCCGCGTACCCGTCGCGCACGGCCGCGTACGTGGCGTCGCCGGTGGTGGCGAGGGTCTCGTAGTCGAGGTCGAGCCCGTCGTAGTCGCCCTTGGCGGCGGTGGCGAGGAGGGCGTTCACGTGGGCGGCGCGCCGGGCCGGGTCGGTGACGAGGGCGGCGAGGGCGTCCTTGGGCATCGTCTCCATGACGGTGGGCACGACCTTGATACCGGCCCGGTGGAGTCCGTCGACGATCGGCCGGTCCCCCGCGCCGGGATGGTCGGCGACGGTGCCGTCGGCCTTGGCCTCGTACCAGAACGGGCTCACGGTGTGGAGCTGGTCGGCGTGGCGCAGGGCGTGGAGGTAGGCGTTCTCCTGGTCCCAGTAGGGGAGCCAGCCGGAGACGGTACGGCGGGCGGGCGGGGCGTCGCCGGCCTCGGACGCGGCCGTGGACGCGGCCGGTGATGCGACGGCGGCTCCGTCCGCGGCCGCGGTGGCCGGGGCGAGGGGCAGGAGCAGGGCGGCGGCGAGCAGGGCGAGGCGCATGGCACGAGCCTGCGGATCTCTCGCGCGACACGCCCGGCATGCTGGGCCGTTCAGCCGCTAGCGTGCGGGGGATGACGACTCCTCTGTACTCCACGACCGAGGCCGACCCGTACGCCATCGGGCCGGTCCGCACCTCCTACGCGCCCGACCACGACGGCGACCCCGACCCGGGCGAGATCGTGTGGACCTGGGTGCCGTACGAGGAGAACGACGGGCGCGGCAAGGACCGTCCGGTGCTCGTGGTGGCGCGTGAGGAGGCCGGCACCCTGCTGGCCGTACAGCTGTCGAGCAGGCGGCACGACCACGACCGCGAATGGGTGGCGATCGGGTCGGGGCCGTGGGACACCGCGCGGCGCGATTCCTGGGTGGATCTGGACCGGGTGCTGCGCGTGCGCGACTCGGGCATGCGGCGGGAGGCGTGCGCGCTCGACCGGCCGCGCTTCGACCGTGTGGTGGAGCGGCTGATCGAGCGCTACGGCTGGTCCTGACCGAACACCCGCCGGAAGGCGCCCAGGGTGGCGCGGTCGCGGCCGCGGTCGAGGATCCCGAAGACGATCTCGTCGAAGTGGCCGGCGAAGCGCCCCTCGCGGGTGATCAGTTCCTTGAAGGCGCCCGCGACCTCGGCGGGGTCGTTCTGGAAGACGCCGCAGCCCCAGGCGCCCAGCACCAGCCTGCGGTAGCCGTGGGCGGCGGCCGTCTCCAGGACCCGCTCGGCGCGGGCGGCGAGCACCTCGGGGAGGCGGCCGGCCCGCTCGGGGACCTGGCGGCGGACCACCCCGGCGTTGGGCGCGGGGGAGGTGAGGAAGCCGACCGTGAAGGGTTCGGTGAGCAGGACCCCGCGGTCGGTGCGGAAGACGGGCACGCCCGGCGAGTGGATGACCCGATCGGTGTAGAAGGGGTCGCGCTCCGTGCGGTGGTGCTCGTAGTAGGCGGGGGCCCGCAGCAGCGTGGCGTGGAGGGCGGAGGAGCGGCACAGGGCCTCCTCCTGGGCCTGGGCGCCGTTGAGGTAGCCGCCGCCGGGGTTGCGGGCGGAGGCGAAGTTGAGGACCGCGACGGGAGCGGAGGCGTCGGCGCGGTGCATCCGGCGGGCGGCGACGAGGCTGCTCTCCTCCGTGACCTCGATGCGGGTCGCGCGGCCGGTCCCGGGGGTGACGGGGACGGGCTCGGGGCCGTGCAGCCGGGTTCCGGCCAGGGCCGCCGCCAGCTGCTCGGCGAGGAGGACGGTCCGGCCGTCCGGTGCCGTGTAGCGGCCCGCCGCCACGATCTCCTCGGTCTCGCGGGCGAGGGCCCGAAGTCGTGCGCTCATGGCCCGCAAGCATGATCGACCCGCGTTCCGGGCGGCAACGGGTTTTCCCGGCCACGCCACGGGAGGCGCTCTTGCACGCCCGCCCGGGGTGGCTTTAGGTGGAATCAGCGCTTTCCCAGGAGGTGCAACGATGCCCACGTCGCCGACGAGCGGCATACCCCGGAACGGTTCCCCGCTCACCGTGGCGGACGCCGAGGACCTGCTGCGATGTATCTGTTTCAAGACCGGTCCGCCGCGCACGGTCGGGGCCGAGCTGGAGTGGCTCGTCCACGAACTGCGCGACCCCCGGCTCCCCGTCCCGCCGCCCAGGCTGGCGGCGGCCCTCGACACCGTACGGGCCCTGCCGCTGGTCTCGGCCCTCACCTTCGAACCCGGCGGGCAGCTGGAGCTCAGCTCGCCGCCCGCCGCCGGCCTCATGGAGTGCCTGGACGCGCTCGCCACCGATCTGAAGGCGGTGCGCGGGGCGCTCACCCCCCTCGGACTCGGGCTCAGCGGCTACGGCGTCGACCCGTGGCACGCGCCCCGCGCGCGCGTACTGCACGAGCCGCGGTACGACGCCATGGAGATCGCGCTGGGCCGGAGCGGGCCCTCCGGCCGGGCGATGATGTGCGAGTCCGCCTCGGTGCAGGTCTGCCTCGACGCCGGGACGGAGGGGCCCGGGCCGCTCGGCTACCGGCGGCGCTGGGAGCTCGCGCACCTGCTGGGCCCGGTGCTGGTGGCGGCCTTCGCCAACTCCCCCGTGCACGGCGGCCGCAGGACCGGCTGGCGCTCCACCCGGCAGCTGCTGTGGGCCGACCTCGACCCGGCGCGGGCGCTCGCCCCGCCGGCGGACGGCGAGCCGCGCGCCGAGTGGGCGGCGCACGTCCTGGACACCCCGGTGCTGTGCGTGCGGATGCCGGAGGGGCCGTGGGCGGTGCCGGAGGGGCTGACCTTCCGGGAGTGGCTGCGCACCGGGGCGCCGCGCCCGCCCGGCGTGGACGACCTCCGTTACCACGTCACCACCCTCTTCCCCCCGGTGCGGCCGCGCGGGCACCTGGAGCTGCGGATGATCGACGCCCAGCCCGGGCCGGACGGCTGGATGGTGCCGATCGCCGTGACCACCGCCCTGTTCGAGGATCCGAAGGCGGCCGAGACGGCGTACCGGGCGACGCTGCCCCTGGCGGCGCGCGCGACGTCCGGCCCCGCGCCGCGCAATCCGCTGTGGCTCGCGGCGGCCCGCAACGGCCTCGCCGACCCCGCGCTGCACGCCGCCGCGCTGACCGCCTTCGACGCGGCCCTGGAGGCGCTGCCCCGGGTCGGGGCCTCCGCCGAGGTGACGAGCGCGGTCGGCGCGTTCCGCGAGCGGTACGTGGTGCCGGGCGGCTGCCCGGCCGACGAGCTCCAGGAGGTGGTGTCATGACCGGGCAGGACACGGAGGCGCTGCGGCTGCGGGCGGTGACGGCGCTGACCGCGGCGCGGGAGCGGACCGCGCTGCTCACCTCCTGCGTGGAGGACTCCGAACTCACCGCCCAGCACTCGCCGTTGATGTCCCCGCTGGTGTGGGACCTGGCGCACATCGGCAACCAGGAGGAGCAGTGGCTGTGGCGGGCCGTCGCCGGCGGTGAGGCGCTGCGGCCCGAGATCGACTCGCTGTACGACGCCTTCGAGCACCCGCGCGCGACCCGCCCCTCGCTGCCGCTGCTCGCCCCCGCCGAGGCGCGGGCGTACGCGGCGGACGTCCGCGGCCGGGTCCTGGACGTCCTGGGCGACACCCGCCTGGAGGGGCGCCCCCTGGTCGACGCGGGCTTCGCCTTCGGGATGATCGCCCAGCACGAACAGCAGCACGACGAGACGATGCTGATTACCCATCAGCTCAGGAAGGGGCCCGCGGCACTGTCCGCCCCTCCCCCGCCCGCGGCGCACTCCTCCGGCCCCGTGGCGGGCGAAGTCCTGGTGCCGGGGGGCCCGTTCACGATGGGTACCTCCGACGAGCCCTGGGCCCTCGACAACGAGCGGCCCGCGCACACCAGGATCGTCCCCGCCTTCTTCGTGGACACCGTGCCGGTCACCAACGGCGCGTACCAGGCGTTCATGGCCGACGGCGGCTACCGCGAGGAACGCTGGTGGCGGCCCGAGGGCTGGGCGCAGATCCGCGAACACGCCATCGAGGCACCGCTGTTCTGGCGACACGACGGCGGACGGTGGCTGCGCCGCAGGTTCGGAGTGACCGAGCCGGTGCCCGCGGACGAGCCGGTGCTGCACGTCAGCTGGTACGAGGCGGACGCCTACGCCCGCTGGGCCGGCCGGCGGCTGCCCACCGAGGCCGAGTGGGAGAAGGCGGCCCGCCACGACCCGGCGGCCGGCCGCTCGCGCCGCTATCCCTGGGGCGACGCCGACCCCGAGCCCGTCCACGCCAACCTGGGGCAGCGGCACCTGGGGCCCGCGCCCGCCGGGAGCTATCCCGAGGGCGCGTCCCCGCTCGGGGTGCGCCAGCTGATCGGCGACGTGTGGGAGTGGACGGCGAGCGACTTCCTGCCGTACCCGGGGTTCCGGGCCTTCCCGTACAAGGAGTACTCGGAGGTCTTCTTCGGGCCCGCGCACAAGGTGCTGCGGGGCGGCTCCTTCGCGGTCGACCCGGTGGCCTGCCGGGGCACCTTCCGCAACTGGGACCTCCCGGTGCGGCGGCAGATCTTCTCCGGATTCCGCACCGCGCGGGACGCGGAGCCCGTCTGATGTGCCGGCACCTCGCCTTCCTCGGCGAACCGGTGGCCCTCGGCGAGCTGCTGCTGCGGCCGCCGCACTCCCTGGAGCGCCAGTCCTGGGAGCCGCGCACGCAGACCAGCGGCGTGGTGAACGCCGACGGCTTCGGGGTCGGCTGGTGGGCCGAGGACGACCCGGTGCCCGCCCGCTACCGGCGGGCGGCGCCGATCTGGGGCGACCCCGGCTTCGCGGACCTGGCCCGGGTGGTGCGCACCGGCGCGCTGCTCGCCGCCGTCCGGGGCGCGACCCTGCCGGGCTCGGACGGGGAGGCCGCGGCGGCCCCGTTCGCCGCGGACGGGTGGCTGTTCAGCCACAACGGGGCCGTCCCGGGCTGGCCCGGGTCCCTGGCCCCGCTCGCGGCGACGCTGCCGGCGCCGGAGCTGCTCGCCCTGGAGGCGAGGACCGACGCGGCGTTCCTGTGGGCGCTCGTGCTGCACCGGCTGCGGTCGGGGGACCCGCCCGAGCGGGCGCTCGCCGGCACCGTGCGGGAGGTGGCCGAGGCGGCGCCGGGGGCGCGGCTCAACCTGCTGCTGACCGACGGCTCCACCATCACGGCCACGACCTGGGGGGATTCGCTCAGCCACCTCACCGGGCCCGACCGCACGGTCGTGGCCTCCGAACCGTACGACGACGACCCGCGCTGGCGGCCGGTGCCGGACCGCACGGTCCTCACCGCCTCCCGCTCCGGCGTCGTCCTCACCCCGCTCGAGGAGCCCTCCCCGTGAGCCCCTTCCAGCTGACCCGCACCCTCGCCGAGGACGCCACGGGCGCCGCTCTGCGCGCCGACGTCCTGCACGGCCTCACCCGCACCCCCAAGGAACTCCCGCCGAAGTGGTTCTACGACGCCCACGGCAGCGAGCTGTTCGAGGAGATCACCCGGCTCCCGGAGTACTACCCGACGCGCGCCGAACGGGAGATCCTCGTCGCCCGCTCCCGGGACATCGCCGCCGAGACCGGGGCGCGCACGCTGGTGGAGCTCGGCTCCGGGTCCTCCGACAAGACCCGCCATCTCATCGACGCCCTCCTGCCGGGGCTGGACAGCTACGTGCCGGTGGACGTGAGCGAGTCGGCGCTGAGGGGGGCGGGCGAGGCGCTGCTCGCCGAGCGGCCGGGGCTGCGCATCCACGCCCTGGTGGCCGACTTCACCCACGGGCTGGCCCTGCCGGAGACACCGGGGCCGCGTCTGGTGGCCTTCCTCGGCGGCACGATCGGCAACCTGCTGCCCGACGAGCGGCGGGAGTTCCTGCGCGCGGTACGGGGGATGCTGGCGCCCGGTGACGCGCTGCTGCTCGGCACCGACCTGGTGAAGGACGAGGCGACCCTGGTCGCCGCCTACGACGACGCGGCCGGGGTGACGGCCGCGTTCAACAAGAACGTGCTCGCGGTCGTCGACCGGGAGCTGGGGGCCGACGCCGATCCGGACGACTTCGAGCACGTCGCCCTCTGGGATCGCGAGCGCGAGTGGATCGAGATGCGGCTGCGGGCGCGGCGCGCGCTCGCGGTCAAGATCCCGGAGCTGGATCTGGTGGTGCCGTTCGAGGCCGGCGAGGAGCTGCGGACGGAGGTGTCGGCGAAGTTCCGTCAGGAGGGCGTGCGCAAGGAGCTGGCCGAGGCGGGGCTCACGCTGGCCCGCTGGTGGACGGACGAGGAGGGGCGGTTCGCGCTGTCGCTGGCCACCGTGGGCTGACGGTGGACGGCGGTCTCCGCGGCGCGGGCGAGGGCGCGGCGGTCCGGATGCCGGGTGCCGGGTATCGGGTCCAGTATCCGGATGTCGGCGACGAGCCGCCGTGCCGTCACGATCCGCCACAGGGAGGCCCCCAGGGGGTCGTCCCCGACGAAGGCCGCGGGGCCCACGGGCCGGTAGGCGATCCGTACCGGCTGGACGTCGGATCCGGTGTCCAGGGCGGCCTGGAACGCGGCCGGGCGGAAGGCGCCCTCGCCGCGCCCGCACCACGTCGACCCCTCCGGGAAGACGACCACCCGGCCGCCGCCCGCCAGGACGCAGCTCATGGCGCCCACGGTCCCGGGCAGGCTCCTGAGGCGGTCGCGGTCGATGAAGAGGGTGCCGCCGAAGGCGGCGAGCCGGCCGAGCAGGGGCCAGCCCCGTACCTCGCGCTTGGCGAGCATCCGGCCCGGCAGGACGGCGGCGATCAGCGGGACGTCCAGCCAGGAGAGGTGGTTGGCCACCACCAGGAGCGGCCCGCCGGGGAGCGTCGCGGGCCCGTGGACCCGGATCCGCACCCCGAAGGCGCGGAGCACCGCCCGGCACCAGCGGCGGACCAGGAACAGGCGCCAGGCGGCGGGGAGCGGGGCCGCGAACGGGGCGAGGAGCACCCCGAGGAGCACGGCCGCGAGCCCGGCGGCGAGCCGGACCACGCCCCGGGCCGCCGCCGCGCGCGGGGCGTCGGGCCCGGGGTGGGCGGCGCACCGGCCCGGGGTGCAGGGCGCCGTGGGGAGCCACGGCGAAGGGGCCGTGGGGGTGCTCACCGGACCGGCGCGAGCGAGAGGAAGTGGCGCAGGTAGCGGGGGTTGGTCCGGCGCAGCGACAGCAGGACGTAGAGGTCGGCCACGCCGAAGTCGGGGTCGTGGGCCGGGGCGCCGCACACCCAGGCGCCGAGCCGGAGGTAGCCGCGCAGCAGCGCGGGCAGCTCGGTGCGGCCCTGGGCGGGGGCGGCGGCGTCGGGGGTCCAGAGCCGGTGCGGGGTGACCCAGTACTCCTCGGGCGCGAGGTGCTTGGCCTTGACGGTGTCCCAGGTGGCGGCGGCCAGGGTGCCGCCGTCGGCGAGCGGCACGGAGCAGCAGCCGGCGAGCCACTCGTGCCCGGTGCGGGTCATGTAGCGGGCGAGCCCGGCCCAGATGAGGGCGATGACGGCGCCGTTGCGGTGGGCGGGGTGGACGCAGGAGCGGCCGACCTCGACCAGGTCGTGGCGGATGGGGGCGAGCCGGGTGAGGTCGAACTCGCTCTCCGAGTAGAGCCGCCCCGCGACGGCGGCGCGGTCGGGCGGCAGCACCCGGTAGGTGCCGACGACCTCGCCGGTGTCCTCGACCCGTACGAGGAGGTGGTCGCAGTAGGCGTCGAAGGCGTCGCTGTCGAGGCCGGGTTCCGGCCCGTCGAGGACGGCGCCCATCTCGCCCGCGAAGACCTGGTGCCGCAGCCGCTGGGCGGCGCGGACGTCGTCCTGGTCGCGGGCGAGGCCGACGACGTAGCGGGGCTGCGGCCCGCCCCCCGCCTGCGGCTGGGCCGGTACGGCCACGACCGGTGCGGCGACGGGCTGGGCGAGGGGTACTGCGGCCATGTCGGGCTCCTCCGGCGGTACGGAAGGGACGGGGGGAGCCGGACCGGGTGAGCGGTGGTCCGGCTCCTTGTTTCTTCCGTGACCGGCTGGATTCGACGTGACCGTGCGGGGGCCGGTTGGTGTGGAGGCGCTGAATGCTGTCCGGCGGCCGGACGGGCGCCGGCTACTCCGCCAGGCCGCTGGTGATCTGCTCGGAGGCCTCCTTGGCGGCCTGCCGGGGGTCGCCGCCCTGGAGGACGGCGGTCATGTACGGCTTGATGGGGTTGGAGCCCTCGATGTCGGCCCACTGCGGGGAGTTGGGGGTGGCCCGGCCGCGGGCGGCGCCGACGGCCATGGTGGCGGTGGCCTCCTGGTCCTCGACGGCGGAGGCCAGCGAGGCCTTGTTGGGGACGTAGTTCATGGCGCGGGCGAGTTCGGTCTGCCACTTCTCGCCGGCCAGGGCCTTGACGACGTCGAGGGCGGCGGCGCGCTCGGGGGCGTTCTCCGGGATGATCAGGTCGGAGCCGCCGGTGAAGACGGCGCAGGGCTGGCCCGCCTTCTTGCCGGGTATCGGGAAGAAGCCCAGCTTGTCCTTGAGGCCGGGGTTGGCCTTGGTGATGACGGGGATGGCGCTGGGGGTCGCGATGATCTGGGCGACCTTGCCCTTGGCGAAGACCTCGGCCTGCGGCGGGTTCTGCTCGTCGGCGTCCTTGGGGCCCTGGCCGTGGGACTGGAGGTCCTTGTAGAACTCCATGCCCCGCAGGGCGGCGGCGCTGTCGAGGGTGCCGGTCCAGCCGCCGCCCTTCTCGACGGCGAGCTCGCCGCCCTCGTCCCAGATGAAGCCGGACAGGGTGTACCAGTCCTGGCCCGCCAGGTAGATGCCCTGGTTGCCGTCCCCGTTGAGCTTCTCGGTGTCCTCGAGCCACTGGGCGCGGGTGGCGGGCGGCTTGGTGATGCCGCCCCGCGCGAACAGGTCCTTGTTGTAGATGACGATGCGGTTGGCCGCGTACCAGGGGATGCCGTACTGGGCGCCGCCGATGGAGCCGGGCTCGGCGAGACCGGGGAGCCAGTCCTGGCTGCCGAGGTCGCGGACCGACTCCAGGGTGAGGTCGTAGAGCTTCTCGGTGTCGGCGTACTGCGCGACCTGGGTGTTGCCGACCTCGATGACGTCGGGTCCGCCCTCGCCCTTGATGGCCTCCGTGACCTTCTTCCCGATGCCGGTCCACTCCTGGATGGTGAACTTCAGCTCGATGTCGTCGTGCTCGGCCTCGAAGTCCTTCGTGAAGCGCTGCAGGAAGTCGTCGCTGACGCTGTCCCGCATCAGCCAGACGTTGACCGTGCGGGTGCCACCGCCCCCCGGGAGGAGACCGCACCCCGAGAGGACGAGGGCGGAGACGACTGCCAGCGGACAGACGAGATGGCGGTTCTTCACGTAGGTCACCTTCTGCGTTCCAGGGCACGGGCTGCGGCATGGAGTGCGGCGGCATGGGGGGCTGACCCGACGTGTGGGGGACCTGAGGGGAGGTTCGCGCGGGTATGTGGCCTGGATTCTGGTCTGGACCAAAGCGGATGGTCAAGTCCTTGACCACTTCGGCCGCCGGTGCGGGCGTCGGCCGGGCGGCTGCCGACGTGTCGCGGACCGCGGCGCCGTGGGGCACGGTGGAGGGAACGCACCGAGAGGAGTCCGGCTCCCATGTCGAACCACACCTACCGCGTCACCGAGATCGTCGGCACGTCCACCGAGGGCGTCGACCAGGCCATCCGCAACGGGATCGAGCGCGCCGCGCAGACCCTGCGGGGCCTCGACTGGTTCGAGGTCACCCAGGTCCGCGGGCATCTCGTCGACGGGTCGATCGAGCATTACCAGGTCGGGCTCAAGGTCGGCTTCCGCCTGGAGGACGAGGGCTGACGCGGATCGGAATGACGTCATCCGGCACCTTGGCGTCCAAGGTGCCGGATGACGTCATTCCGATCACGTATGCCGCATACCGGGGCGGGTCGGCGTCCTCAGGTCCGCCCCTCCCCCTCCTGCGCCTCCGTCAGCGCCTCCGAAGGCGCCGCCCAGCGGGCCCGCACCACCGTGAAGCCGGCGCCCTCGGCGGCGTCGCAGACCAGCTCGTCGTCGTCGACCAGCATGCGGACCTCGCGGGCCTCGCCGATCCGGCGCAGCACCTCCAGCTTGGTCTGCCGCGCCGGGCGGAAGTCACGGTCCCGGCGCATGTGGACCGGGCCCTCGGGAAGGCCGTGGGCGGCGAGCCAGGCGAGCGTGTCGCGGCGGCAGCGCTCGGGCCGGCCGGTGAGGTAGACGATGTCGCACTCCTCGGCGGCCTCCCGGCACAGCGCGAGGCCCTCGTCGAGCGGCGGGTCCTGCGGGGCGGCGGCGAAGAAGCCGTTCCAGTCGCGCGGCCCGCCCTCCAGGAAGTGCTGGCGGTGGGCGGTGGAGCTCAGGGTGTTGTCCAGGTCGAAGACGGCCACGGGCCTGCGGTGTCGGGTCACTCCCCCAGCCTAGGCACCGGCGCCCGGGAATCCACGGTGCCGTGACGCGTTGAACCTTCCGTGAGCACCACGGCGACAGCACTCGAAGGCATCCGGTTCTCGGTCCTGGACCGTTCCCGCACCCGGGAGGGCGAGGACGCGGGGCAGGCGCTGCGCGACACGGTGGCGCTGGCCCGGGAGGCGGAGGCACTGGGCTACCACCGGTTCTGGGTGTCGGAGCACCACGGCGTGCCGGGGGTGGCCGGTTCGGCACCGACCGTGCTCGCCGCGGCGGTGGCGGGGGCGACCTCACGGATCCGGGTGGGCACGGGCGGCGTGATGCTGCCGAACCACCAGCCGATGGTGGTGGCCGAGCAGTTCGGGGTGCTCGCGTCCCTCTTCCCGGGGCGGATCGACATGGGGCTCGGACGGTCGGTCGGGTTCACCGACGGCATCCGTCGGGCGCTCGGCCGGGACAAGGAGGACGCCGACCGGTTCGGCGCGCAGCTGACGGAGCTGCTGGGCTGGTTCACCGGGGAGCAGACCGCCCATCCGCAGGTGCACGCCCGCCCGGCGGAGGGCCTGCGGGTGCCGCCGTTCGTGCTCGCCACGGGCGAGGGCGCGGCCATCGCGGCGGCGGCCGGGCTGCCGCTGGTGATCGGGGATCTGCGCGGGCGCTCCCGGATGCTGGAGGCGGTCGACGCCTACCGGGCCGCGTTCCGGCCGTCGGTCTGGGCGGCGGAGCCGTACGTGGTGGTGGCGGGCACGGTCGCGGTGGCGGCGACCGACGAGGAGGCGCGGCGGCTGCTGATGCCGGAGGCGTGGTCGCTCGCGTACGCGCGGACCCGGGGCGCCTTCCCGCCGCTGCTGCCGCCGGAGCGGATCGAGGGCCTTCAGGCACCCGGGGCTCCGGAGGGGATGACGGAGAAGCAGCGTGACTTCTACCTGTCCGGGCTCCAGGGGCACGTCCACGGCACCGAGGAGCGGGTCGCCGAGGAGCTGGCGCGGGCGGTGGAGGAGAGCGGGGCACGCGAAGTGCTGGTGACGACGAGCACGTACGACCGTGGCGCGCTGCTCGACTCGTACCGCAGGCTCGCCCGTCTGGCGGGCCTGACCAGGGCAAACGTGCCGGGCGGCCTAGAATCGTCGGATGCACAGCCGCACTGACGCCCCGCCTGCGCCTCCCGGGCCCCACGATCCGTTCGTTCGCGTGCGGGGCGCCCGTGAGCACAATCTGAAGGGTGTGGACGTCGACGTCCCGCGCGACGCGCTGACCGTCTTCACCGGTGTGTCGGGGTCGGGGAAGTCCTCGCTGGCGTTCGGGACGATCTACGCGGAGGCGCAGCGGCGCTACTTCGAGTCGGTGGCGCCGTACGCCCGCCGGCTCATCCACCAGGTGGGGGCGCCCAAGGTCGGGGAGATCACCGGGCTGCCGCCGGCGGTGTCGCTGGAGCAGCGCAGGGCCGCGCCGAACGCGCGCTCCTCGGTCGGCACGGTGACGACGCTCTCCAACTCGCTGCGGATGCTGTTCTCCCGGGCCGGCACGTATCCGCCGGGGGCGGAGCGGCTGGACTCCGACGCCTTCTCCCCCAACACGGCCGCCGGGGCCTGTCCTTCCTGCCACGGCATCGGCCGGGTGCACGGGACGAGCGAGGAACTGCTCGTACCCGACCCTGAATTGTCGATCCGCGACGGCGCCATCGCCGCCTGGCCGGGCGCCTGGCAGGGCAAGAACCTGCGGGACGTGCTGGACACCCTGGGGTACGACGTCGACCGGCCCTGGCGGGAGCTGGCCGCGGAGGACCGGGAGTGGATCCTGTTCACGGACGAGCAGCCCGTGGTGACGGTCCATCCGGTACGGGAGGCCGGGCGGATCCAGCGCCCGTACCAGGGCACGTACATGAGCGCCCGGCGCTATGTGATGCACACCTTCTCGGATTCGAAGAGCGCGACGCTGCGGGCGAAGGCCGAGCGGTTCCTGACCAGCAGCCCCTGCCCGGTCTGCGGGGGCGGGCGGCTGCGGCCCGAGGCGATGGCGGTGACCTTCGCGGGGCGGACCATCGCGGAGCTCGCCGCGCTGCCGCTGACCGAGCTGGCCCGGACGCTGACCCGGGCGACGGAGGCGTCGGCGGCCACGGCCGGCGGCGGCTCCGAGACCGCCCGGGTGCTCGGCGAGGACCTGGTGGCGCGGATCGGCACGGTCACGGAGCTGGGTCTCGGCTATCTCAGCCTGGACCGGGCGACGCCCACGCTGTCCAACGGCGAGCTCCAGCGCCTGCGGCTCGCCACCCAGCTGCGGTCGGGGCTGTTCGGGGTCGTGTACGTGCTCGACGAGCCGTCCGCGGGGCTGCACCCGGCGGACACCGAGGCGCTGCTCGTGGTCCTGGACCGGCTGAAGGCGGCGGGGAACACGGTCTTCGTCGTCGAGCACCATCTGGACGTGGTGCGGCACGCGGACTGGCTGGTGGACGTCGGCCCCCTGGCCGGTGAGCACGGCGGCCGGGTGCTGCACAGCGGCCCGCCGCAGGGGCTCGCCGAGGTGGCCGGGTCGGCGACGCGGCGCTTCCTCTTCGACCGGACGGCCGCCCCCGGACGGGTGGTGCGCGAGCCCTCCGGGTGGCTGCGGACGGGGCCGGTCGACCGGCACAACCTGCGCGGGCTCGACGCCGCCTTCCCGCTGGGCGTGCTCACGGCCGTGACCGGGGTGTCCGGTTCGGGGAAGTCGACCCTGGTGGGCGTCCTGTCCGAGGAACTCGACGGCGTGGAGCGGCTGGTGACGGTCGACCAGAAGCCGATCGGGCGGACGCCTCGCTCCAACCTCGCCACGTACACGGGCCTGTTCGACGTCGTGCGCAGGCTCTTCACCGCCACGGACGAGGCGCGGGAGCGGGGTTACAAGGCCGGCCGGTTCTCCTTCAACGTGGCCGGCGGGCGCTGCGAGACCTGTCAGGGCGAGGGGTTCGTCTCCGTCGAGCTGCTCTTCCTGCCGAGCACGTACGCGCCCTGCCCGGACTGCCACGGGGCCCGCTACAACCCGGAGACGCTCGGGGTGCGGCTGCGCGGGCTGACCATCGCCGAGGTGCTGGACCTGACGGTGGAGTCGGCGGCGGAGTTCTTCGCGGACGTCCCGGCGGCGGCGCGCAGCCTGCGCACGCTGCTCGACGTCGGCCTCGGCTACCTGCGGCTCGGGCAGCCCGCGACCGAGCTGTCGGGCGGGGAGGCTCAGCGCATCAAGCTGGCCGCCGAGCTCCAGCGGCCCCGCCGCGCCCACACGCTGTACGTGCTCGACGAGCCGACCACGGGGCTGCACCCCGCCGACGTGGAGGTGCTGATGCGCCAGCTGCACGGGCTGGCCGACGCCGGGCACACGGTGATCGTCGTCGAGCACGACATGGACGTGGTGGCCGGCGCGGACTGGGTGATCGACCTGGGTCCCGGCGGCGGCGACGAGGGCGGCCGGATCGTGGCCGCGGGCCCGCCCGCCGCCGTGGCCGGGACGACGGCGAGCAGGACCGCTCCGTACCTGGCCCGGGCCCTGGGCGTCACCGCCTAGGGCCGGGCTTCGGGATCGTTCCTGGCCCGGTTCCGGTCCCGGGGCGAGGGGCCCCCACAGCCCCGCGCCGCGGGCCGGCCGTGGCCGTGGCCGTCACGCCGGCCCCGGCCCGGGACCGCCGGTTACGCCGCCGTGTCGAAGGTGTAGTGGCGGGTGTGGTCCAGCATGTCCGCCGGGGTCACGTCGTTCCACGGGCGCATCGTGTCGTTGAGGTCGACGACGTTCGCCGTGCCCGCGGCCGGGAGGTAGACCGACCGGGGGTGGCGGGCCTGCCAGTCGGCCCACAGCTTGTCGATGAAGGCGTGGTGCATCCAGAACACGGGGTCGTTCGGGGAGACGCCGGTGGCCATCTGGCCGCCGACCCAGACGTGCACCCGGTTGTGGAGGTTGACGCCGCGCCAGCCCTCCAGGTGGTTGCGGAAGCCGTCCGAGGAGCTGTTCCAGGGGGCCATGTCGTACGTCTCCATGGCCAGGACGGAGTCGACCTCGGCGCGGGTGGGCAGCTGGCGGCCGCCGGCGCCCAGGTCGCGCCGGAGGTAGTCGCGGCCGTCGACGCGGACGTTGACGGTCCAGCGGTTCCCGGAGCGGGCGAAGGCGCCGTCGAGGACCTGGCCGTCGCGGGCCCGGCCGGTGCCGCCGAGGAAGTCGGGGGCCCAGAGCGACGAGCGGGCGGTGCGGTCGGCGGTCCAGTCCCAGTAGGGCAGGGCGACGGTCGCGTCGACGGACTGCAGCGCCTGCTCGAACTCTATGAGGAAGCGGCGGTGCCAGGGCAGGAAGGAGGGCGAGCGGTGGCCGACGCGGTCGCCGCTGTCGGTGTCGCTCATGATGAAGGCGTTGTGCGTGGTGACGAAGGTGTCGTAGCGGCCCGAGCGCTTGAGCTCGAGGAGGGCGGCGACGAAGCGCCGCTTCTCGTCGGCGGTGAGGGCGGCCTGGTTCTTGCGTACGGTCACGGTGGTACGGCTCCTGGATGAAACGGGGCGTGCGGGATCGGGTCAGGCGACGGTGAGCGGGACGAGCGGCGCGCCCTGCAGCTCACGGACGGCCGCGCGGGCCACGGCCTTGGGCGTGGCGACGGGGTCGTAGTGGTTGATGACGCTGATCCAGGTGCCGTCGGCGTTCTGCATGACGTGCAGTTCCTCGCCGTCGATCGTCACGGAGTAGCCGCCCCCGTGGTGCCCCCCGTGGTGGCCGCCGCCGTGCGACGGGCCGCCCTTGATGCGGCGGCCCTGGTAGACCTCGTCGAAGGCCGTCGGCTCCGGGCCGGCCGCCGGAGCGGCGGCGCGCGGGGTGGTGGCCCCGGCGGAGCCGGCCAGGGCGAGGCCCGCGACGGCGCCGGCGGCGCCGGCGGCGACGCCCAGGGCCTGGCGGCGGGTGATGCTGGACATGAGAACCCCCAAATGAACTGGTACGACCGGGGGTTTGGTCATATGCCCCCGGCAGGACCCATCAGTACCCGGGAGTGCCCGGACGCCGGAAATCGCCCGGAGTGGGTTGGCCGCGATATGGACAACTCGCCATGATCAGTACAGTCTTGAACGGAGTTGATCTTGCGGTTCCGGCGCACGGAAGCGCCCCGGAACGAAAGTTCTGTGGAGATCATGACGATCTCGTGAACGATCTTTCGTTCCGGGGCGCCCGGAGTGGTGGGGCTCACGCTCCCAGACTGTCCGGATTCAGCCGCGCACCTTCCGCCGGGCGCGCAGCCACTCCTTGTTCATCGCCGCGATCGACGGGAGCGGGATCCCCTTGGGGCAGGCGGTGGCGCACTCGCCGGTGAGGGTGCAGCCGCCGAAGCCCTCGGCGTCCATCTGGGCGACCATGTCGAGCACGCGGGTCTCGCGCTCGGGGGCGCCCTGGGGCAGCACGCCCAGGTGGTTGACCTTGGCCGAGGTGAAGAGCATCGCCGAACCGTTGGGGCAGGCGGCGACGCAGGCGCCGCAGCCGATGCACTCGGCGTGCTCGAAGGCGAAGTCGGCGTCGGCCTTGGGGACGGGGGTGGCGTGGGCCTCCGGCGCGGAACCGGTGGGGGCGCTGACGTAGCCGCCCGCCTGGATGATCCGGTCGAAGGCGGACCGGTCCACGACGAGGTCCTTGACGACGGGGAAGGCGGACGCCCGCCAGGGCTCGACGTCGATGGTGTCGCCGTCGCGGAAGGAGCGCATGTGCAGCTGGCAGGTGGTGGTGCGCTCGGGGCCGTGGGCGTCGCCGTCGATGACGAGGCTGCAGGCGCCGCAGATGCCCTCGCGGCAGTCGTGGTCGAAGGCGACCGGGTCCTCGCCGCGCAGGATGAGGTCCTCGTTGAGGGTGTCCAGCATCTCCAGGAACGACATGTCGGGCGACACGCCGTCCACGTCGTAGGTGGACATGGCGCCTTCGGCGTCGGCGTTCTTCTGGCGCCAGACGCGCAGGGTGAGCCTCATGCGTAGCTCCGCTGGGTGGGGTGGACGTGTTCGAAGACGAGGTCCTCCTTGTGGAGGACGGGGACCCCGGCCGGGGTGGACTCCCAGGCGGCGACGTAGGCGAACTCCTCGTCGCGGCGGGCGGCCTCGCCGTCCGGGGTCTGGGACTCCTCCCGGAAGTGGCCGCCGCAGGACTCCTCGCGGTGCAGGGCGTCGAGGCACATCAGCTCGGCGAGTTCGAGGTAGTCGACGACCCGGTTGGCCTTCTCCAGGGACTGGTTGAACTCCTCGCCCGTGCCCGGCACCTTGATGCGGCGCCAGAACTCCTCGCGGATCTCGGGGATCCGGCGCAGCGCCGTGCGCAGTCCCTCCTCGGTGCGGGCCATGCCGCAGAACTCCCACATGAGCTCGCCGAGTTCGCGGTGGAAGGAGTCCGGGGTGCGGTCGCCGTCGACGGCGAGCAGCAGGTGCAGCCGGTCCTCGGTCTCGGCGAGCACCTCCCGTACCTCCGGGTGGGCGTCGGTGACGGGGGTGTCGTGCGGGTGGCGGGCCAGGTAGTCGTTGATGGTGGCGGGCAGGACGAAGTAGCCGTCGGCGAGGCCCTGCATGAGCGCGGAGGCGCCGAGCCGGTTGGCGCCGTGGTCGGAGAAGTTGGCCTCGCCGATGGCGAAGAGGCCGGGGACCGTGGTCTGGAGGTCGTAGTCGACCCAGAGGCCGCCCATCGTGTAGTGCACGGCGGGGTAGATCCGCATCGGCACCTCGTACGGGTCCTCGGCGGTGATCCGCTCGTACATGTCGAAGAGGTTGCCGTACTTCTCCTCGACCTTCGCCCGGCCCATCCGGCGGATGGCGTCGGCGAAGTCGAGGTAGACCCCCTGGCCGCCGGGGCCCACTCCCCTGCCCTCGTCGCAGACGTTCTTGGCGGCGCGGGAGGCGATGTCGCGGGGGACGAGGTTGCCGAAGGAGGGGTAGACGCGCTCCAGGTAGTAGTCGCGCTCGTCCTCGGGGATGTCGTTGGCGGGCCGGGTGTCGCCGTGCGCCTTGGGGACCCAGATGCGGCCGTCGTTGCGCAGCGACTCGCTCATCAGGGTGAGCTTGGACTGGTGGTCGCCGGTGCGCGGGATGCAGGTGGGGTGGATCTGGGTGAAGCAGGGGTTGGCGAAGTACGCGCCGCGCCGGTGGGCCCGCCACACGGCGGTGGCGTTGGAGTTCATGGCGTTGGTGGACAGGTAGAAGACGTTGCCGTAGCCGCCGGTGGCGAGGACGACGGCGTCGGCGTAGTGGGTGGAGATCCGCCCGGTGACCAGGTCGCGGGCGACGATCCCGCGGGCCCGGCCGTCGACGACGATCAGGTCGAGCATCTCGGTGCGCGGGTGCATCTCCACGTTGCCGGCGGCGATCTGCCGGGACAGCGCCTGGTAGGCGCCGAGGAGGAGCTGCTGGCCGGTCTGGCCGCGGGCGTAGAAGGTGCGGGAGACCTGGACGCCGCCGAAGGAGCGGGTGTCGAGCAGTCCGCCGTACTCGCGGGCGAAGGGCACGCCCTGGGCGACGCACTGGTCGATGATCTCGACGGAGATCTGGGCGAGGCGGTGGACGTTGGACTCGCGGGCGCGGAAGTCGCCGCCCTTGACGGTGTCGTAGAAGAGGCGGTGCACGGAGTCGCCGTCGTTGCGGTAGTTCTTGGCCGCGTTGATGCCGCCCTGGGCGGCGATGGAGTGGGCGCGGCGCGGGGAGTCCTGGTAGCAGAACTGGACGACCTGGTAGCCCTGTTCCGCGAGGGTGGCGCCGGCGGAGCCGCCGGCCAGGCCGGTGCCGACGACGATCACGCGGTGGCCGCGCCGGTTGGCGGGGTTGACCAGCTTCGCCTCGAAGCGGCGGGTGTCCCAGCGCTCGGCGACGGGTCCGGCGGGGGCCTTCCCGTCGGTGAGCGGGGCGCCCAGGGTGTAGTCGGGGGAGGTCATTCAGCTCACCACTCCGGTCATGACGGCGACGGGTACGGAGACGAATCCGGCGGTCAGCAGCAGCGCGAGGGCGTTGGCCGTGGCCTTCAGGAGGCGTTCGCGGCGGGCGTTGCCGACGCCGAGGGTCTGGGCGGCGCTCCAGAAGCCGTGCCGGACGTGGAGGCCGACGGCGAGCATGGCGACGATGTAGATGACGTTGCCGTACCAGGTGGAGAAGGTGTCGACGACGTTCTCGTAGGCCCGGCCCTCCTGGAAGCCGCCGGGGTGGACGGTGCCGGTGGTCAGGTCGAGGACGTGCCAGACGATGAAGAGGCCGACGACGACCCCGCCCCAGCGCATGGTGCGGGTGGCGTAGCTCGCCCTCCTGCGCTTGTGGACGTAGGCGGTGGGGCGGGCCTTCAGGTCGCGCCTGCTGAGCTGGTACGCGGAGACGGCGTGGGCGACGACGGCGACGAGCAGCACGATCCGGGCGAGCCACAGCCCCCACTCGTGGTGGAGCACGGGGGCGCCCATGGTGCGCAGCCAGTGGGCGTAGCCGTTGAACTCCTCGGGGCCGAAGAAGACCTTGAGGTTGCCGGCCACGTGGGCGACGAGGTACGCCAGCATGGTCAGACCGCTGACGGCCATGACGGTCTTCTTGCCGATCGTGGACGCCCAGAAGCCGCGGGTGGGACCGGAGGGCGGGCCGCCCGCCTTCCGGTCGGGTGTGGTTGCCAGAGCCATGCCAGCGACGGTAGGGGCGAAGGGCCCGAGAGGTCCAAGACATGGTTCGGCTGATCTCGATAGGGGGTGCCTATGATGCGGGGTAGGCTGGTCCCATGCAGTTCCAGCAGCTCCTGTACTTCGTCGCCGTCGCGGAGACCCGCCACTTCACCCGGGCCGCCGAGCGGGTCCACGTCTCGCAGCCCTCGCTCTCCCAGCAGATCAAGGCCCTGGAGCAGGAGCTGGGCGCTGAGCTGTTCAGCCGGGCCCGCGGCAACATCGCGCTCACCGACGCGGGCGAGGCGCTGCTGCCGCTGGCCCGCCGGATCCTCGCGGACACCGACACCGCCCGGCACGAGGTGCAGGAGCTGGTGCAGCTGCGGCGCGGCCGGGTGCGCCTCGGGGCGACGCCCAGTCTCTGCACGGGCCTGCTGCCGGACGTGCTGCGTACCTTCCACGACCTGCACCCGGGGATCCGGCTGCTGATCGAGGAGGGCGGCTCGCACGACCTCGTACGGGAGCTGGCGCGCGGCGCGCTCGACCTCGCGCTCGTGGTGCTGCCGCTGCCGACGCCCTCGCCGGCCCTGACGACGGTGGAGCTGCTGACCGAGGACCTGGTGGTGGTCTCCTCGGCGTCCGCCCCGGCCCCGCGCCGCCCGGTGCGGATCGCCGATCTGCGCGACCAGCCGCTGGTCATGTTCCGGCACGGCTACGACCTGCGGGAGCTGACCGTGGGGGCCTGCCGGGCGGAGGGCTTCGAGCCCTCGTTCACGGTGGAGGGCGGCGAGATGGACGCCGTCCTCGGTTTCGTCCGGGCCGGGCTCGGCCTCGCCGTCGTCCCCACCATGGTGGCGGCCCGCGCGGGCCGCGACCTGCGGGTGACGGCCCTGGCCCGCCCGGGCCTGCAGCGCACGATCGCGCTGGCCCACCGCAGCGACGTGGCGCCCCCGCGGGCGGCGCGCGAGCTGCAGAAGCTGCTCATGGCCTCCCGGAGGGGCGGTCGGACCGGGTCCTGACCGGCCCGCGCGCCCGGGCGGACGGGCGGGCGGCCGGGCGGGCGGGCGCGCGGGCGCGCGGGGCCGCGCTACACCGCGTCCGCCAGGACCAGCGAGTGGATGCGGTCCGGGGCGCCGGGGCGGGCGTAGTACCAGCCCTGGGCCGTGTCGCAGCCCAGCTCGCGCAACTGCTGGGCCTGCGCCCCGGTCTCCACGCCCTCGACCGTGACGGCCAGCTCCAGGCTGTGGGCCAGCTGCACGATCCCCTCGACGATCTTGAGGTCGACGGGGTCCACCGGGTGCTGCTGCATGCCCTGGGTGAAGGAACGGTCCAGCTTGAGCACGCTCACCGGCATCCGGCGCAGGTTGGCGAGGTTGGAGTAGCCCGTGCCGAAGTCGTCGAGCGCGATGTCCACACCCATCTCGGCGAGCTGCCGCAGCGGCTTGAGCAGGTCGTCGTCCGCGCCGATGAGCGCCGACTCGGTGACCTCCAGGCAGAGCGCGCCCGGTTCGAGCCCGGAGCGCTCCAGGACGTCGACCGTCTCGGCGACGAGCCGCGGATGGTGGAGCTGGGTCGGCGACAGGTTGACGTTGATCCGCAGCGGGCCGCCGTCGGAGTGCCGGGTCTGCCAGAACCGGGCCTGGCGCACGGCCTCCTGGAGCACCCAGCGGCCCAGCGGCACGATGAGGCCGGTGTTCTCGGCGAGCGGGATGAACCGGTCGGGGCCGAGCACCCCGTGCTGCGGGTGGCACCACCGGACGAGCGCCTCGGCGCCGTGCACGCTGCCGTCGTCGAGGTGCACGAGCGGCTGGTACTCGATGAAGAACTCGCCGCGCTCCAGCGCGGCCGGCAGCGCGGTGGTGAGTCCGTGCCGGGTGATGGCCCGCGCGTCGGCCTCGGCGTCGGCGAACTCGAAGCGGTTGCCGCCCGCCGACTTGGCCCGGTACATGGTGATGTCGGCGCTGCGCAGCACCTCGGCCGCGGTGCGCTCCCCCACCGGGCCCTCCACCACGCCGACGCTGCCGCGCACGGTCAGTTCGCGGCCGTCGATCCGGATCGGGGCGGCGAGGGCGCCGAGCATCCGGTCGGCGAGCGCGGCGACCTTGTGCTGGCTGTCGGGCCCGGTGGTCAGCGCGACGAACTCGTCGCCGCCGAGCCGGGCCACCATCTCGCCCGGCGCGGTCACCGAGCCCTGCAGCCGGTCGGCGACCTCCACCAGCAGCCGGTCGCCGGTGGCGTGGCCGAGGCTGTCGTTGACGACCTTGAAGCCGTCGAGGTCCAGGTAGCACAGCCCGAAGCGGCCGTCGCCCGGCGCGAGGGTCTTCTCCAGACGCTCGAAGAACAGCGTCCGGTTGGGCAGCCCGGTGAGCGCGTCGTGGGTGGCCTCGTACCGCAACCGCAGGTTGAGCAGCCGCCGTTCGGTGGTGTCCTCCATCAGCGCCAGCTGATAGCGGGGCACACCGTCCGCGTCGCGCAGCAGCGAGACGGTGAGGTTGGTCCACAGCACGGTGCCGTCACCGCGGTAGTACGGCTTCTCCACCCGGTAGTGCTCGCGCTCGCCCCGCACCAGCTCGTCGTAGAGGCGCCAGACGTGCGGGCCGTCCTCGGGGTGCGACCAGTCGGCGACGTTGCGGCTCAGGACGTGCTGTTCGAGGCCGCCGAACATCCGGGTGAGCGTCTCGTTGACCTCCAGGACGTTGCCCTGGAGGTCGGCGATGCCGATGCCGACCGCCGCGCCCTGGAAGACCGCGCGGAAGCGGCTCTCGGTGGCGTGCAGGGCGAGTTCGGCGGCGCTGCGGGCGGAGAGCGCCGAGTGCGCGATGGACTCCTGCTCGGTCAGCGTCCGTTCGCGCAGGGCCTGCGCGTAGCCGGCGGCCATGGCGTGCTGGAGCCGGGAGCAGCGGGCCCGCAGTTCCTCGGCGGTGGCGCCGACGGCGTCCGGCTCCTCCGCGCAGTACAGCACCAGATAGGCGTCGACGACGCCGAGGCTGCGGGACAGCGCGTCGGGATCGGTGCAGTGCGCGGCGATCAGGGCCTGGCCGACGCGGTGCGCGGGCGCGGTGTCGAAGGGCCGGGCGCGCAGGGCCCCGCTCAGGTCGCGGGCGAGCGGCAGCAGGTGCCGTTCGAACTCCTGACGGGTCATCGAGGTCGCGGTGACCGGGAAGACGGCCCTGCTCCAGATGGTCACGAACCGTCTGAGTCTGTCCTCGGGGCCGTCGGCGTCGGCGACGGCCCCGGCCTGCTGGGGCGGTACCTTCACGCCGTGCGCCCCACCCCTGCGAACCCGGAGAAGGCGTAGGGGTCCTCCTCCTCTTCCGGACCGTCGGGCCGCCAGTGGGGCATCGACACCAGTCCGGGCTCGACGAGTTCGGTGCCGTCGAAGAAGCGGGCGATCTCCTCGCGCGAGCGCATCACCAGCGGGTTGCGGATGTCGCGGTAGACGTCCACGGTGCCGCCGGCCCGCTCCTGCGGCAGCGGGACGCCCTCGTAGGAGGCGTGGGTGAGGACGAGGAGGCTGCCGGGGGCGAGCGCGTCGAGCAGTTCGGCGACCACCGCGGCCGGCTCGTCCGCGTCCTCCAGGAAGTGCAGCACGGCCACGAGGAGCAGGGCCACCGGCCGTTCCAGGTCGAGGAGTTCGCGCACCTCGTGGCTGCCCAGGATCTCGCGCGGCTTGCGCAGGTCGGCGGCGAGCACGGCCGAGCGGTCGTCGCCCGCGAGCACGGCCCGGCTGTGGGCGACGGCCACCGGGTCGTGGTCGACGTAGACGACGCGGGCGGTGTCGCTGGCGGCCTGGGCCACCTCGTGGACGTTGCCGAAGGTCGGTATGCCGGAGCCGATGTCCAGGAACTGGGTGACGTCGTTGTCAACCGCGTACCGGACGGCCCGCCGCATGAAGGCACGGTTCGCCTGCATGATCTTGGGGAGCCCCGGCATGAACTCCATGGCCTTGCGGGCCGCTTCCCGGTCCACTTCGAAATTGTGCGAGCCGCCCAGATAGAAGTCGTACATACGGGACACGCTCGGCACCGAAATATCGATGCCTGGCGGAGCCCAGGCGGGACGCTCCATCAAAGTCTCCAACAGTCGCCATGGGGGATACGGCCATGTGTTCGCGGTCTACGTTCGAGCCGAGGCTACTGATCGCCTGCCTGGAGAGCGAGTAGAAACGGAAATTCGCGATCCGTTCTTGGTCACACGCCATTGGCACGTGCGCGAGGAACGGAAGAGTTCACGCCTTCGGCCCGTGCATATTCACGTGCATATGGCCGTGCCGGGGTTCTCGGGCAGATCTCACGGGGGAAGCGCCCTCGCGGACCTCCCCGTCAAGAGGCGACAACCGGCCACTTCCCGCGCCCGTCGGCTCCCCCGCGGGAGACACCGCGGCAATCCATCCCAAGACGCCGCAAGCCGCCCCAACCTCCCGCAAGGGCATGCCCTTTGGGGTCAGTGCACACCAACAGGTCGACAGGGACGGCGGAAACGTCAAACCCGTGCACTCCGAAAACCCCTCCATCCGGGGAATCGGAGGCCGTTCCGGGCCTACGGCCCGCCGCGCGTGATCATGCTGCTCGGCGTGTCTCTGTTGTCTCAGTACGGATCGCTCCTCGCGCGGCCCCTTGCGGCCGGGGCGCTCGTGTGGCTGCTCGCCACACCGGTGCCCGTCGCCGCCGACGCCTGCGCCTCCGCCACGACCGGACCCGACGGTTCGAACACCGCGGTCGCCTTCGCCGGACGGGGCCCCTGCCGCCCCACCCACCACCCGCACCCACCCCACCCGACGCACCCCACGCACCCCACGCACCCCACGCACCCGCCCCACCCCACCCATCCGCCGCACCCCACGCACTCCCCCTGCCCCACGGAGCCGCCGAAGCCCACCGAGACGCCGAAGCCGCCGGAGCCCACGAAGCCGCCCGAGCCCCCCGAGCCGAGCCCTCCGCCTCCGCCGCCCCCGCCCAGCCCCGTACCGCCGCCCGCGCCGAAGCCCCCGCCCGTGCGCACGCCTCCCCCGCCGAAGCCGGCCCCGGCCCCCGAGCCCGCACCCACCACGCGCGAGGCCGCGCCGCCGCCCGCGCCGCCGAAACCTTCCCCCTCACCGACCCTGCGCCCGCCCGCGCCCGTGGCCCTGCCGCACTACCGGCGGGCGGCGGCCCGCGCGAAGCCCGAGAGCGCCCCGAACGTCCTCACCACCACCCTGCTCATCACCGCCCCGGCCGTGATCGCGACCGCGATCCTGCGCCCCCGCGGTTCCCGCTGAGCCCCGCGCTCGGCCAACGGAGGAAACCGTGTCCGAATGGCTCGTCCTGACCATCGCGATGGCCGCCGCGTGCGCCGTCGTCCTCGCCATCGTCGTCATCAACCACCGGAGGATTCCGGAGGACGACGACCCCAGCGAGACCCCTGACGTCATCGAGTACATGACGATGATGATCGGCGTGGTCTACGCGATCGTCCTCGGTCTCGCGATCGCCGGCGTCTGGGAGGCCCGCAGCGCCGCCCAGGAGACCGTGCGCCAGGAGGCGCAGGCGCTGCACGAGATCTCCGCGCGGGCCGAGGTGTACCCGGTCGCCGTGCGGGAGCGGATCCGCTCCGACGTCGACACGTACGTCCGGTACGTCGTCGAGGGCGAGTTCCCCCACATGTCGGAGCACGGCGAGCTCAGCGACGAGGGGACGGAGCTGCTGGAGAAGGTGCGCCGGAGCGTGACCGACTACCGGCCGGCCAACGACTTCGAGGGGCAGGCCTACCAGCCGCTGGTGGACCAGGTGGCCGTCGCCGACGACGCGCGCGGGGCCCGCGGGCAGAGCGCGGGGGACACGATGCCCGGGGTGGTCTGGTTCGGCCTGATCATCGGCGCCCTGGTGACCGTCGGCCTGATCTTCACGCTCCAGATCCGGCGCACCGGGAAGGAGTTGCTGCTCGCCGGCCTCTTCAGCGCGCTGATCGCCTTCCTGCTCTTCCTCATCTGGGACTTCGACGCCCCCTTCGGCAGGGGCATCGCCGCGACCGCCGCGCCGTTCACCGACCTGTTCCCGCAGCTCACCGGCTGACCGGGGAGCCCTATGTAGGCCGGGTGGGGGACTTCGGTGCCCCATTCGCGCGTCTGGGATCGCGGCTGTGATAGAGGGCTCCTAGCGTTTCGGGCATCGAGGTGCATGTCATCCGATGTGTGGAAAACCCTTCCGCAGCTGCTCCTCGGGACCCGGAGGATTCACCATGCGCGCGATACGTGCCGCGTCCACCGTTCTGCTGGGGGCGGCCGCCCTCGCCCTGGCCGCGCCGCTCGCCGTCGCCGCCGACGGCCCGCCCGGGGCGCCGCGGCCGCAGGCGCCCCGGGCCAAGCAGGCGGGCGACTTCGTCATCTCCCCCGGGACCGTCGCCCCGGGCGGCCGGATCACCCTGAGCGCCCCGGGATGCGCGAGTACGGCGACGGCGTCGGCCGGCATCTTCGACACGGTCACGATCGCGCCGGGTTCGTCGGCGACCGCGGCGGTGGACCTCGACGCCAAGCGCGGCGCCGTCTACACGGTGTCGTTCAACTGCACCGGGGGGATCTCCAACACCGTCGACCTGACGATCAGCGGCGGAGCCACCTCGACGCCCACCGCGAGCTCGACGCTGCTGAACCCGCCGCGCGGAGTCCAGGGCGGCCTCGGCGGCTCCATCGGCTCGGCGGACGCCTGGACGATGGCGGCCGGCGGTGCCATGGTGCTCGCCGCCGCCACCGGTGTGGTGCTCGTCGTGCGGCGCAGGTCCGCCGAAGGCCGCCGCCACTGACGGCCGGCGCGGACGGTGCCGCGCACGCCCGTCGCCCCCGGGTCCTGGACGAGGACCCGGGGGCGACGGGCGTTGCGGGCCGACCGGGAGGTTCGGCCGGTCAGACCGCGCCGGACATGCGGCGCCGGCGGGCGATGAACAGACCGCCGCCCAGCGCGGCCGCGGCGACCAGGCTGCCGCCGACGGCCATCTCGGTGGAGCTCGGCGCGAGCGAGCCGCCCAGGCCGCCCTGCGCACCCTGGCCCGGCAGCACCCGGAACGGCTGGGTGAGCGTGCGGCCGCCGCACTGGACGGCCAGGTTGTACTGGCCCGGGGTGGCGTTGTTGTAGATGCGGGCCGTGGCGGTGGACACCCCGTTGACGGTGGCGGAGAGCGTGGTCGTCGCGAAGGCGTTGGACGTGACCGTGCCGCCGGCGCAGCCCCGGACGGTGATCGTGAGGATCGCCCCCTGGTGGACCGCGAAGGGCGACACCGTGACGCCGTTGGAACCGTCTCCGCCCCGCTGGACCTCGGAAGAGTTGACGGTCACGCTGCTGGGCCCGTTGGTGGCGGTGGCGAGGGGGGCCGCGAGTCCGAGCGCCGCGAACGCGGTCGCCGTCACCGCCAGAGTGCGTGCAGCACGCATGGTGGAACCTCCTGTGGAAGACGCCCCAAAGCGGTGCTCCGGGAGATTCGACGAGTACGCCTTCCATGACGAACCATCACAAGACGGAACGGGCCCCGCATGTCGGCCTTGGGCCACCCCGGTGAGGCCGGGCACCGGCCGAACGGTGGGCGAATCTGACGGTTCCGCAGGTCACGCACCATCAGGCCGATGATCTGACGATTACTCGGATGGGTTATCACCCGGACGCCGCCGCACCGACGGCCGACACCCGTTCGCCCCGCCCCGATCGCCGGTCCCGCCGGGCGCCCTTACCGTTCCCGTGACGCCCACGAAGGGAGAACCATGAGGACCAAGGACTTCAGCGTCCTCGACGCGGCCAGGAGACGCCAACCCTGGGGAGCCCTGGCTCTGGTGATGCTGTCCGGCCTGGCGATAATGCGCAACGGCGTCGGCTTCGAATCGGGTCCCCCGCAGCCCGCCGCCGCGGCCCGTCCGGTCATCCGTCCCGTCGGCCCCGCTCCGACCGCGGCCGCCGGGATGGAGCCGCTGCCGTTCGCCCCGGCCTCCCGGATCCGCATCCCGGCCCTCCGCGTGGCCGCCCCGATCATGGACGTGGGCCTGGACGACAACGGGTGGATCAGCGCTCCCCCGCCGCAGGACGCCAACCTCGCCGGCTGGTACCAGAACGGCATCGCGCCGGGCATGCGCGGCACCTCCGTCGTCGTGGGCCATGTGGACAACCAGGCGGGCCCCGCCGTCTTCTACGGGCTCGGCTCCCTGCAGAAGGGCCAGCACGTCGAGGTCGAACGGTTCGACGGCCGGATCGCGGTCTTCGAGATCTACGGGGTCGAGGTCTACGCGAAGAACGACTTCCCCGTACAGGTCTACGCCGACACCGGCGAGCCCGAGCTCCGGGTGATCACCTGCGGCGGCGGCTACTCGCGGGCGCACGGCTACGACGGCAACGTGGTCGTCTACGCCCGCATGGTCGACTCGCGGTAGCGGCGACGGGACACCCCGGCGAGGGCCCCGGCACGGGTGGACGTGCCGGGGCCCTCGCGCCCGTCGCGCGCCGGGCGGTGCCCAGCCGTGCTCAGCGGCGCGGGACGGTGATGCTGTAGCCCGCGTCGAGGAGTTCGGGCAGATAGCGCTTGAGCGCGGCCACGCTGCGCGAACGGTCGCCGCCCGCGTCGTGGTTCAGCACGACGACCCCGGGCCCGGCTCCGTCCAGGACCCGGCGCACGATGGAGTCGGCGGGCGGCTCCTTCCAGTCCAGGGTGTCGACGGTCCAGGCCATCGGCTCCATCCCCAGCTCGGCGCCGATCTCGAACGAGAGCCGGTTCCACGCCCCGTAGGGGGCCCGGTACCAGAGCGGCGGGGTGCCGAGGGCCTGTTCGATCACCTCGCTGGTGGAGCCGAGCTCCCGGCGGATGAGGGAGGGCCGCAGCTTCGGGATGAGCGGGTGGGACCAGGAGTGGTTGCCGACCACGTGCCCGTCCGCGGCCATCTCCTTGAGCAGGTCCTGGTTGTCGACAGCCATCTCGCCGCAGACGAAGAACATCGCCCGGCAGCCGTACCGGCGCAGGGTGGCGAGGATCTCCGGGGTGTAGCGGGGGTCGGGACCGTCGTCGAAGGTGAGCACCATCGAGCGGCCGACGCCGGTCAGGTGGAGGAAGGGCCGGGTGCGCACCGGCGGGACCGCCCGCCGGAAGGCGGGGGGCGCGTAGCCGGTCATCGGCTGGAGGCGGTAGGCGGCGGGCCGCAGCCGGGCCTGTGCCTGTGCCCCCGGCGCGCCGGCCGGACGCGCCGGGGGTGACGGGGGTGCCGCCCCTGCGGCGGGGCCGACTTCGGAGCCGCTCATGCGGTCCGCCGCGAAGACCCCGACCGTGGCCGTGGCCCCGAGCGCGGCGGCGAGCCTCAGCAGCGAGCGCCGCCCCACGGGCTTCTCATCGTTTTTCATGACCAATGGTTCGTACGGAGGACCCCGCGGGCTTCTCAGCGACACCGGCCGCTCGTCCGAAAGCACCCGATGAGCCGATAGCCTCGGAGGGTGAGTGGTTTCGAACGAGGTACCGACGGCCCGAAGGTGATCCTGGCCGGGGTGGACGGCTCCGAGTCCTCCCTGCGCGCCGCCTCCTACGCGGCCGGCCTGGCCCGGCGGCAGAACGCCCTGCTGGCCCTGGTCTACGTGCAGCCGCTGGTCCCGGTGGGGGCGGCGCTGGGCGCGCCGGTCGCCGGGACCACGGAGGAGATCGCCGAGGGCCTGGTGACCGAGATCCGCGAGGCGATGGAGCGGGTCAAGGGGATCTGGCAGGTGCGCTGGGAGTTCCACACCTTCCGCGGGGACCCGTACGCGGGCCTGGTCGCCGCCGCCGACGAGCTCAGGGCGGACGCGGTGGTCGTGGGCGTCTCGGAGTCGGCCGGGCACCGTTTCGTCGGCTCGGTCGCGGTGCGCCTGGTCAAGGCGGGCCGCTGGCCGGTGACCGTGGTGCCCTAGGTTCTTCGGGTCCGGATCCGGGTCCGGGTCCGGGTCCGGGTCCGGACTCCGGTTCCGGTTCCGGGTTCCGTCCGGGGTTCCGGGAAGTCGGGAGGCTACTCCCCCATGACCAGGCCCTCGCGGGCGGCGCCGCGGCCGAGGACGACCTCGCGGATGGTGTCGCGGGTGTCGGTGTACTGCAGCTCGCCCTTCCGGATCGCCTCGTTGAGGTTCACGACCCGGCCGCGGGCGGTGTCGAAGAACTGCGGGACGAACTCGGCCTTGGTGACCTGCCAGCGCGCGCCGGGTACGGCCGGCGGGGCGAAGGTGAAGCGGGCCAGGGTGCCCTGGTTGCCGCGCCCGTCGTGGGAGCCCTCGTAGTTGATCATGTCGCCGGCGATCTGGTCGCCCATGCCGTACACGATCCAGGTGCCGTTGACCTTCTCGTACGCCTGCGGGACGTGGGCGTGCGTGCCGAGCACGAGGTCGATGTCGGGGCGGTCGCCGGTGCGCGAGGCGGTGAGGGCGCGGCCGAGGGTGAGCTGCCGGTCGTCGGGTTCGGTCTGCCACTCGGTGCCCCAGTGGACGGAGACCACCACGACGTCGGCCCCGGCCCTGCGGGCGGCCCGGGCGTCGGCGACGATCTTCCGCTCGTCGATCACGTTGACGGCCCAGGGCTGCCCCTCGGGCAGCGGGTAGCCGTTGGTGTCGTAGGTGTAGGCCAGCTGGGCCACGGTGGCGCCGCCCGCCCTGAGGAGGGCCGGCCTGGCCGCCTCCTCGGCGGTGCGGGCCGAACCGGCGTGCCGTACGCCCGCCTTGTCGAGGGCGTCGAGGGTGCGGCGCAGTCCGGCGGCGCCGTCGTCCAGGGTGTGGTTGGAGGCGGTGGAGCAGGAGTCGTAGCCGGTCTCCCCGAGGGCGGCGGCGACCTCGGGCGGCGCCTTGAAGGCGGGGTAGCCGGTGTAGGGGCCGCCCTCCTCCCCGTAGACGGTCTCCATGTGGCAGATCGCCAGGTCGGCCCCGGAGACGACGGGTTTCACGCCGGACAGCATGGGGCGGAAGTCGTAGCCCGCGCCGCCCGCGTCGGCGTTGGCCTGGCGGATGACGGAGTCGTGCGGCAGGACGTCGCCGGAGGCGACGAGGGTGAAGCCGGCCGGTGCGGAGGCTCCCCCCGGGGCCGCGGGGTGGCGGGGCGTCCGGCCGGGGGCGGACGGGGTGGCGGGGGCACCGTCCTGGAGGACGCAGCCGCTGGCCGCGGCGAGCAGGAGGGCGGCGAGGGCCGCCGCGCCGGGTCGGGTGCGTGAGGTCATCTGCCGGGCTCCACCAATTCATAGGATGAACATCTGTTCATTTGAATTGACCGTCGGTGAAGGCCCCAGTCAAGGGTCATTGCCGCGGATCGCCCCAAACCCCGCTGAATCGGACGCAACGCTTCCGGTCGACCGCTCACCGCACCGTTCACCGCGCGGTGCGACCGTTCGTCGCAGACCGCTGTCCGTTCCCTGTCCCCGACCGCCCGGATGCGTTCGGATACCGCCCATGACCACGGCAACCACCGACGAGCGGACCCTGAAGGAACTCCAGTCCGAGCACGGACAGGCGCTGCTCGCCTTCCTGCTCAAACTGACCCACGGCGACCGGCAGCGCGCCGAGGACCTGGCGCAGGAGACCCTGGTGCGGGCCTGGCTGCACCCCGAGGCCTTCGCCGCGCCCTACGAGTCGATGCGCCCCTGGCTCTTCACGGTCGCCCGGCGCCTCGCCATCGACGCGCGCCGCTCCCGGCTCGCCCGCCCCGCCGAGATCGGCGACGGCGTGCTCGCCGTCACCGCCGACCCGGCCGACGCCACCGAGTCGGCCGACGCGGCCCTCGACGTACGGGCCGCGGTGCGCGACCTCAGCCCGGAGCACCGCGCGGTCCTCGTCCGGCTCTACTTCCACGGCCTGACCGTCAACGAGGCCGCCGCCGAACTCGGCATCCCGGCCGGCACGGTCAAGTCCCGCTCGCACTACGCGCTGCGCCTGCTGGGACGGCGGCTGCCCGGCTACCGACCGCCCCGGCGCACGCCCGTTGCCCGGCCGCTCGTCGCCGCCCCACAATGATCCGGTGACGCTGACTCTCGCCGCCGCCGAAAAGGTCCTCGCCGACAACTTCGCCCCCTGGGTGCTCGATCTGGGGCTCACCGTGGCCTCGGTCGACGGTCAGGAGGCCGTCCTCCGGCTCCCCTGGTCCGAGCGGCTCGCCCGGGAGGGCGGCGGCCTGTCGGGGCAGGCGCTGATGGCCGCGGCCGACACGGCGACGGTGCTCGCGGTGGCCGCCGCCCGCGGCGGCTTCGTACCGATGACCACCGTCCAGCAGTCGATCAGCTTCCAGCGCGCGGTGGTCGGCGCCGACGTCCTCGTGCGGGCGCGGCTGACCAAGGCGGGCAGGCGGATGGCGTTCGCGGACATCACCATGACCGCCGAGGGGAGCGAGGAGACGGCCGCCCACGCGACGGCGGTGTACGCGCTCCTCGGCTGACCTCCACGAGCGCTCCCGCCCCGCACCTCACCCGAGTCACACGGCTCCCACCTGCACCGATGCGGCGGGGGCCGTATCCGGAACCGCTCGGGCGAGTTGAGCAAAGTGCGCCCCGCGCACGTGCTTCCTGGTGGAGGCTCGTCGTCGGGGCCTCGTGAGGGACGTCCGGGAGAAGGTGGAGCGTTGCTGCCCGAGAGCACGAACGGCGCCGGCGGGGGCGGGCTCGCCGTCCCCATGGACTGGCTGTGCGCCGAGTACGCCGCCGACGACCTGCTGCGCACCAGCGGCCTCGTCGAGCCGGGTTCGCTGGAGTTCCGCGCCGGACTCCAGGCACTGGCCCTGACCGTCCACCTCTCCGGCCCCGGGGTGGAGGAGTGGCTGTGGCGCACCTCCCACGACCATCCCTGGTCCGGCTGGGTCGAGGGCCGGCTCGCCGCGCCGGCCGCCCTGACCGACCCCGGGCCCGATCTGGCCCTGGCCCTGGCCACCTGGCGGCGGCTGAGCGCCACCGAGCTGCGCGCCGCCGACCTGGCGGACCTCGCGGGAGTGGCCGGGCCGGTCCCCGCGTCACCGGCGGCCGGCATCGACGAGGACCGTCAGGTGTGGCTCCCCGCCTGGCAGTTGGGCGTGGCCCTCGCCCATCTCGCGCTGCACCTGCACTGACCGCGCGGACCCCTCAGGCCGCGGGATGGACCCCGGGCCGGTACTTGGGCACGCGCACGGTCACCTTCATCCCCGCGCCGAGGCCCGTCTCGATGACGAGGCCGTGCTCCGGCCCGTACACCTGGCGCAGCCGCTCGTCGACGTTGCTCAGGCCGATCCCCGAGGCCGAGGGGCGCTCCCCGCGCAGGATCGCGCGCAGCTCCTCGGGATCCATGCCGACGCCGTCGTCCTCGATGGTGACGACCGCCTCGGCGCCCGCGTCGTGGGCCGCGATGACGATCCGGCAGCCCTCGGCGGAGTCCTCCAGGCCGTGCTTGACGGCGTTCTCCACCAGCGGCTGGAGGCAGAGGAAGGGCAGCGCCACGGTCAGCACCTCGGGGGCGATCCGCAGGGTGACCGTGAGCCGCTCGCCGAAGCGGGCCCCGGCGAGCGCCAAGTACTGCTCGATGGAGCGCAGTTCGTCGGCGAGCCGGGCGAACTCGCCGTGCCTGCGGAAGGAGTAGCGGGTGAAGTCGGCGAACTCCAGCAGGAGCTCGCGGGCCCGCTCGGGGTCGGTGCGGACGAACGAGGCTATGGCGGCGAGGGAGTTGAAGATGAAGTGCGGGGAGATCTGGGCGCGCAGGGCCCGGATCTCGGCCTCCACGATCCGGGTGCGGGAGCGGTCGAGCTCGGCCAGTTCGAGCTGGACGGATACCCAGCGGGCCACCTCGGTGGCCGCCCGCACCAGCACCGCCGACTCCCGCGAGCCGTAGGCCACGAGCGCGCCGAGCACCCCGTCCTCGCCGGTGAGCGGGGCGACCACCGCCCAGCGCAGCGGGCAGGAGTCGTCGGCGCAGCCCGTGTGCGCCGAGTGGCTGCGGCCCGAGGCGAGGGTCTCGGCGACGAGTTCGGCGACCCGCTCGCGGTGGTGTCCGCCGCCGGGCCCGTCCCAGGCGAGCACCTCCGCGCGGTCGGCGAGGCACAGCGCCTCGGTGCCGAGCAGGGAGCGCAGCCGTCCGGCGGCCCGGGCCGCGGTCTCCTCGGTGAGCCCGGCGCGCAGCGGGGGCGCGGCGAGCGAGGCGGTGTGCAGGGTGTGGAAGGTGGCCCGCTCGACGGGGGTGCCGAGGCCGGGGTCGGCGGAACGCCGGCCGCGGCGGGCGGTGATCCGGCCGAGGACGAAGCCGACGGCGAGCAGGACGGCCCCGACGGCGCCCGCCGCGGCCAGTGCGATGCCGCTCACCGCCCGGCCGCCTTCGGCGCAGCCCCGGCCGGGCCCGGCTCCCGTGGCTCCGGACGGCCGCTGAGCTCCTCCGGCAGGTGCAGCCGGGCCAGGATCGCCGGGGTCCCGGCGGGCACCCGGCGCGGGGTGGCCAGCGACACCAGGACCATGCTGAGGAAGCCGAGCGGCACCGACCAGACCGCGGGCCAGGCCATCAGGGTGTGCGGCCAGCCGGCCGGCGGCAGTCCGGCCCGGGTCGCCATCACGGCGGCGAGCGCCGAGCCGCCGCCGAGGAGCAGTCCGGCGGCCGCGCCGGGCGGGGTGAGCCGCCGCCACCAGATGCCGAGGACGAGCAGCGGGCAGAACGAGGAGGCGGAGACGGCGAAGGCGAGGCCCACGGCGTCGGCGACCGGCACCTTGGAGGCGACCAGGCCGACGGCCAGCGGCACGGCCGTGGCCAGCAGGGTCGCCAGCCGGAAGTGCCGTACGCCCCGGGAGGGCAGCACGTCCTGGGTGAGCACGCCGGCCACCGACATGGTGAGTCCCGAGGCGGTCGACAGGAAGGCGGCGAAGGCGCCGCCCGCGAGGAGCGCGCCCAGCAGGTCGCCGAGGGCCCCGCCGAGCATCCGTTCGGGCAGCACGAGCACGGCGGCGTCGGCGGCGCCGGTCAGGGCGAGTTCGGGGGCGTAGATCCGGCCGAGCGCCCCGTACAGCGGCGGCAGCAGGTAGAAGACGCCGACCAGGACGAGGACCACGAGGGTGGTGCGGCGGGCGGCGCGGCCGTGCGGGCTGGTGTAGAAGCGGACGGCGACGTGGGGCAGGCCCATGGTGCCGAGGAAGGTCGCGAGGATCAGACCGTAGGTGGCGTACAGCTGCTGCCCGTCGCGGCCGCCGGCCAGGGGCTGGGACCAGCCGGGCGAAGCGAGTGGGGGGTCCCCCCGGCCGAAGGCCGGGGGAGGATCGGTTTCCGTCCCGGTCCGGCGCGGGACGGGCGCGCCCTCGGGGAAGGCGAGCGCGGTGCCCGCCTCCACCCGGTGGGTGCCCGGGGCGAGGGTGACGCCGTCGCCGTCGTACGCGCGGGAGTCGACGCGGCCGGTGACGGTGAGCGTCAGCGGGGCGTCGACCTCGATCCGTACGGTCTCGGCGAGCCGGACCGCGGTGGTCCCGTGGAGGACGGCGGGGGCGTCGAAGCGGGCGCGCGGGGCGCCGTCCCCGTGCCAGGCGGCGGCGAGGAAGAGCACCGGGACGAGCAGGGCGGTGAGCTTGAGCCAGTACTGGAAGGCCTGGACGAAGGTGATGCTGCGCATGCCGCCGGCGGCGACGATGCCGGTGACGACGAGCGCGACGAGCAGGCCGCCGACCCAGTCGGGGGCACCGGTGAGGATCTCCAGGGTGAGGCCCGCGCCCTGGAGCTGGGGCAGCAGGTAGAGCCAGCAGACGCCGACGACGAAGAGGCTGGCGAGCCGCCGGAGCTGGGGGGACTCGAGCCGGGCCTCGGCGAAGTCGGAGAGGGTGTACGCCCCGGAACGGCGCAGTGGGGCGGCGACGAGGAGCAGCAGGACGAGGTAGCCGGCGGTGTAGCCGACCGGGTACCAGAGCATGTCGGGGCCCTGGACGAGGACGAGTCCGGCGATGCCGAGGAAGGAGGCGGCGGAGAGGTACTCGCCGCTGATGGCGGCCGCGTTGAGGCGGGGGCCGACGGTGCGGGAGGCCACGTAGAAGTCGGAGGTGGTGCGGGAGATGCGCAGGCCGAGGGCGCCGATGAGGACGGTGGCGAGGACGACGGCGGTGACGGCGGCGATCGCGTAGGTGTGGTTCACGGGGCGGGGTTCACCGCTCGACGAGGCCGGTGAAGTCGCGTTCGTTGCGTTCGGCGCGGCGCACGTACCAGTGGGCCACGGCCCAGATGACGGGGTGGACGCCGACGCCGAGCACGGCCCAGACGGCGGCTTCGGGGGCGGGGAGGGCGAGCAGCAGCGGCAGCGGGCCGACGAGGAGGACGAGCGCGGCCAGGGCGGTGAGCGCGGTGCGCAGCTGGCTGCGCATCAGGGAGCGGACGTAGGTGTGCCCGAGGGTGGTCTGCTCGCTGATCTCGGAGCGGGCGGGCGGGTGCTGGGGCCGCGGGCGGGGCACGGCGCCGCCGTGGGCCGAGGCGTGGGTGACGGTCTCGCGCCGGGGCCGGGGGGCGTCCCGCCGGGCCTCGCCGGGGGGAGGGTGGTGCTCGGACATCGCCGTCCGCTCTCTCACGGTCTGCTGGGCCCGTGGAGTGTAGGCAGAAGGGGTCGGGGCCCGGTAGGGGGCGGGAGGAGGGCCTGTCAGGTCCTACGGGGCGCGGCGCATGAGGAGGTCGCGCAGGTGGCGGGCGTGGCGGCGGGAGACGGCGAGTTCGGTGTCGCCGACCCTCACGGAGGTCGCGCCGCCGTCGAGGCGGAGTTCGTCGATGCGGGCGAGGGCGACGAGGTGGCTGCGGTGGATGCGGACGAAGCCGCGGGCGGCCCACCGCTCCTCCAGGGCGGACAGCGGGATGCGGACGAGGTGGCTGCCGTGGTCGGTGTGCAGCCGGGCGTAGTCGCCGTGCGCCTCCACGTAGGCGATGGCGTCGACGGGCACGAAGCGGGTGACGCCGCCGAGTTCGACGGCGATCTGCTCGGGGGCGGACACCGGGGCGGTGGCGTGCACCAGGTCGTGGACGCGGCGGACGGCCTCGGCGAGGCGTTCGCGGCGCACGGGCTTGAGCACGTAGTCGACGGCCTCCAGGTCGAAGGCCTGGACGGCGAAGCCCTCGTGGGCGGTGACGAAGACGATGAGCGGCGGCCGGGCGAAGCGGCCGAGCAGCCGGGCCAGGTCGAGGCCGCCGAGTCCGGGCATGTGGATGTCGAGGAACAGCACATCGATGGCGCTGTTGGCGCTGTTGGCGCTGTTGGGGCTGTTGGCGCCGTCGGGGCCGGTGGCGTCGGCGGCGCCCTCCTCGCCGGTGCCCGGTCCCGGCTCCAGGGCGCGGCCGAGCCGGCGCAGCGCCTCGGTCGCGTCGCCCGCGCCCTCCGCGCTGCGCACCCGCGGGTCGGCCCGCAGCAGGTAGAGGAGCTCTCCGAGGGCCGGCGCCTCGTCGTCGACGGCCAGTACGCGCAGCATGCGGGGAGTCTAGACACTCCTCGCGGGCGGCTACTTGAGGAGTTTCGACATGCGGCGGTCGGCGAGGGGCTTCCCGCCGGTCTGGCAGGTGGGGCAGTACTGCAGGGAGCTGTCGCTGAAGGAGACCTCGCGGATGGTGTCCCCGCAGACGGGGCAGGGTTCGCCGGTGCGGCCGTGGACGCGCAGGCCGCTCTTCTTCTCCGCCTTGAGCTTGCCCGCGGCGAGTCCCCGGGAGCGCTCGACGGCTTCGGCGAGGGTCTCGCGCATCGCCGTGTGGAGAGCGGCGGTCTCCACGGGCGTGAGGTTCCGGGTGGGCTTGAACGGGGACATCCGGGCGACGTGCAGGATCTCGTCGCTGTACGCGTTGCCGATGCCCGCGATGAGGCTCTGGTCGCGCAGCGCGCCCTTGATC
Organism: Streptomyces showdoensis; assembly: GCF_039535475.1. Lineage (NCBI taxonomy): Bacteria > Bacillati > Actinomycetota > Actinomycetes > Kitasatosporales > Streptomycetaceae > Streptomyces > Streptomyces showdoensis. Next base: position 88,333 of record NZ_BAAAXG010000006.1, read on the forward strand.
TGGCGCCGTTCGCCGGCGAGCAGCGCGGTGAACGCGGCGAGGTCGAAGTCCGGGGCGAGCGGGTCGGGTCCGAGCCGGGCGACGCCGGGCACCTCGGCGGGGTCGCGGACCAGGTGGACGGCGAGGCGCTTGGTGGTGCCCGCCTCGGTGAGGTCGAAGCCGTCGCCCCCGGTGAGCGCGGTACGCAGGGCCAGCGGGCCCTTGCCCGGGCGGGGCGGCCCGTCGGGCAGCACGTCCTTCCACTGGAGCCAGCCGGCCCGGGCGAGGTGGACGAGCAGGTGGAGGCGGCCGGCCTCGCCCTCGGTGGCGATGTCGAGGAACTTGCCGTGCCGGGCGACTCCGGTGACCCGCGCCCCGTCGAGGGCGCCGAGCGGCGGGTCGTAGGTCTTGAGGACGCTGATCGCGACGGGCAGCACGCGGGCGATCTCCTTGCCCACGAGGTGTTCGTCCAGGAAGGCGCGGAGGGCTTCGACCTCGGGCAGTTCGGGCATGCTCCCACCCTGCCGCACGGGGGCGCCGGACGCCCGCCGGGGCGCGGCCCCGCGCCCCGGTCCGTCCCGGCTCCGTCCGGCCCGGCTCCGTCCGGCCCGGCTCAGTCCAGCCCGGCTCAGTCCGGCCCGGCTCAGTCCGGCCCGGCTCAGTCCGTTCCGGCTCGGTCCGCAGGCTGCTCCGTGACGAACTCGCACCACACGCACTTGCCGCCGCCGCGCGGCTCCACGCCCCACAGGTCGGAGAGCCGGTCCACGAGGAGCAGTCCGCGTCCCGAGACGCCCGACTCCCCCGCCTCCCGGCGGCGGGGCAGGGCGCTGGAGCGGTCCTCGACCTCGACGCGCAGGCGCCGCTCGGGGCCGGGCAGCATCCGCAGGGTCACGATGGCGCCGCCGTCGGTGTGCATCAGGGCGTTGGTGGTGAGTTCGTCGGCGACCAGCTCGATCTCGTCGGAGCGGCCGCCCGCGCCCCAGGCCCGTACCGCCGCCCGGATCATGTGCCGGGCGGAGCTGAGCGCCTCGGGGTCGTTCTGGCCGACGTGCTGCTGGAGGCGGCCGCCGGACTGGGGCGGGTGGGCGCCCTCGCGGCGCAGCAGCAGGATCGCCACGTCGTCCTCGCCGCCGCGTTCCTCGACCACGTCGCAGAGGTGGTCGGCGAGTTCCTGGAGGTCCCGGGGGCCTCGCTTGACGAGCGAGGAGAGCCACTGGAGCCCCTCGTCGAGGTCCGCGCCGGGCTTCTCGACCAGGCCGTCGGTGTAGAGCAGCAGGGTCTGGCCGGGGTCGAGCTCGACGGTGGTCACGGGGTAGTCGAGCCGGGCGAACTCGGCGGAGAGGCCGAGCGGGAGGCCGCCGTCCACGGGGAGGCGGCGGGCGGTGCCGTCGGGGTCCTGGACGAGCGGGTCGACATGGCCGGCGCGGACGATCTGGACCAGGCCGGTGGCCGGGTCGGCCTCGGCGTAGGTGCAGGTGGCGAAGCGTTCGGTGTCGAGCTCGTGCAGGAAGACGGAGGCGCGGGCCATCACGGTGGCGGGGGTGTGCCCTTCGGCGGCGTACGCGCGCAGCACGATCCGCAGCTGTCCCATGACCGCGGCGGCGTGGGTGTCGTGGCCCTGGACGTCGCCGATGACGGCGCCGACGCGGCCGCCGGGCAGCGGGATGATGTCGTACCAGTCGCCGCCGATGTCCCGGCCGAGCCGGGCGGAGCGGTAGCGGACCGCTATCTGCGTGCCGGGGACGTCGAGGATGCGGCGGGGCAGCATGGCCTGCTGGAGGCCTTCCGCGAGGTCGTGCTCCTGCTCGTAGAGCATGGCGCGCTGGAGGCTCTGGGCGATGGAGCTGCCGAGGGCGACCAGCAGGTTGCGCTCGTCGGCGCTGAAGCCGGTGCGGTCGCCGCTGTAGAGCAGTCCGAGGGCGCCGATGGGGCGGGCCTGCGCGATGAGCGGGAGGTAGGCGGCGGAGGTGATGCCGAGGCCGCTGATGTGCGGCCAGAGGACCGGGAAGGAGGCGGCGAAGTCCTCCGGGGACTCGATGAAGCGGGGGCGCAGCGTGCGGATGACCTCGCCCATCGGGTACGGCTCGTCCACCCGGGTGAACCGGGTGCCGGGCACGAAGGCACCGTCGGGCCCTTCGGCCACGAGGTGGATGCGTCCGGCCTCCAGGAGGCCCATGACGAGGCTGGCCGCGCCGAAGTGTTCGAGGCCCTGGGAGTCGTTGAGCAGGTCGATGATGTCCTGCACGGTGCGGGCGTGGGCGAGGGCCGCCGTGGTGCCCTCGACGACGCTGGTGCGCTGCCGCCGCCCCTCGTCGAGGCCCAGCCGCGCGGCGGACTCGGTGAGCTCCTCGGAGGCGTCCCGGACGATGCCGACGATGCGGACCGGGCGCCCGCCGGCGTCGCGCCGGACCAGGCCCTGGGTGTGGGTCCAGCGCTGGGTGCCGGAGCGGGTGCGGATGCGGAAGTAGGCGCCGTAGTGGTCGCTGCCGTCCTTGAGGGCCTGGGCCACCAGGGTGTCGAGGCGGCGGCCCTCGTCGGGCAGGACCCGCGAGCCGAGGCTCGCGGGGTCGCCGTCGTACGCGTCGGCGTCCATGTCGAAGACGTTCAGGGCGCCCTCGTCCATGGTCATCCGGCCGGTGAGCAGGTCCCAGTCGAAGCTGCCCATCCGGAATTCCTGGCCGAACTCATGCAGAAAACAGCAGGTCGGCCCCGCCGAGCCCGCCTCGCAGCGGCACTGCTCGGCCGCCTCCCCGCCCCCGTTGCCCGCGTTCATGGGGCCACGCTAGGCGCAGCCCCGCCCGCGCGCACGGCGAAGATCGGAAATGGGTTCGGATCGAGATCGGCCAGGGGGCCGGTTCCGCGGCCGTCAGCCCTCGAAGGTCTCGGGCTGCTGGGCCGCCGGGTCGTTCGGGAACAGCTCCTCGAACGAGGGGGGCGGCTCGGCGGAGGGGTACTCGGGAGGCAGGTCATGGGGCGCATCGGGCATCGGGAGGTCGGGGGTCGGCACGTCCGGGGCATCGGGCGAGGGGGTGTCCTGTGCGGGGGCGTCGGGCGAGGGGGCGTCGGGGAGCGGTTCGGCGGGGCGCGTCCCGCGGTCGGGTGACCGCGGGGTCGCGGGGGCCTGGGGCTGGGCGGGCGACTGCGGCGCCCGGCCGTCCGGCAGCGGCGCGGCGGGGGCGGTTGCCGGGTCGCAGGAGGCGGGGTCGCACGGCGGCAGGACGCCGGGCCTGCGGTCCCCTTCGCCGTCGCTTCCGGCCGTCCGCTCGATCCAGGTGTTGTCGGCGAGGCTCGCGATCACGAGGCTCGTGACGACGGTGCTGGTCGGCGTGACGGCGACGACGCGGTCCGGCGCGTAGCCGGGCCAGGGCTCGCCGGCGTGCACGGCTCCCGGACCTGCGGACGGCGAGCGCAGCGGGCTGCCGCAGGCGCAGCGGACGCGCGGGGTGCCGTAGCGGTCGACGAGGACGGCCGTGCCGCCCTGGAGGACGGACTGGAAGGCGGTGGCCCGGCCGTCGCGGTAGCCGTGGTCGGTGACGCGGGTGTCGGCGCGCAGCATCACGGGGGTGAGCCCGCGCAGCCAGCCCGCCACCTCGGACTCGGGGATGCCGGCGGCCTCGGCGAAGGAGCGGGCCCTGGCCGGTTCCGCGGTGAGCAGGGCGACCTGCCGGGCGACGTCGCAGCTGGCGACGGATCGGGTGCCGGCGTAGAGGCCGGGGGTCGCGCCGCCTACTTCGCGGGCGGCGGGCACGGGGGTGCCGACGACGCCGTCGGGTGCCGTGCCGGACCGTGCGGGGGCGCCCTCCTGCGCGGTGGAGGGGGTGAAGGCGTCGGGGCTCTGGGCGCCGGCCGCCTGGAGCAGCACCTCCCGGGCCGGGGCGGCGGGGGCCTGTTCCGTCGCGGCCTCCCCCGGGCCCTTCGAGGAGCAGCCCGCCATCAGCAGGGCCGCGGCCAGCGCGGCCGCCGCCACGGCGCCGGGCCGGGTGGGCCATCGTCCGGGTGTGCGCACCTGGTCTCCCGCCTTTCGCCCCCGAGTCGTTGCTTCATGTCTGCCAAAGGGCCGGGGGGCCCGCAATCCGGGTACGCCCATCCGGCGAGGCGGCCGTCACCCACCCCGCCCTTGAACGTGTTCAGGCAAAGCCCTACGCTCATCCCGAGATGGTTGAACACGTTCAACAGGGGGTGAGTGTCATGTCCGTGCTCGTGGCACTGATCGTGACGCTCGGGATGCTGGTGATCGTCCCGATGGGCCTCGGGCTCATCGCCGACACCAGCGACACCAGCGACACCAGCGACACCGACGGCACCGACGGCGCCGCCGAGAGCGCCGGGACCGGCAGGACCCGTGGTCCCCGGCCGCCCGGCCTGCGTCTCCTCCGCCGGGCCTGGCCGCTGCTCGCCGCGCCCGGGGCGGTCGCCCTCTGGCTCCCCCGCTCCCCGCTCGCCGCCGCCCTGGCCTGCGTCTACGCGCTCGCCACCCTGGCGCTCGCCCTGCACGCCCCGGCCCGGCTCGCGGCCACCCGGTCCCTCGCCCCCGCCGAGGTCGCCGTGCTCACCGCCCTGGTGACGCCCTCGGTCGCGGGCCTCGCCCTGGTCGCCGAGCGGGGCGGGCACGAGCTGTTCGGCTTCGAGCTCGGCATCCTCGCGCTGACCGTCCCGCACTTCCACTTCGCCGGCTTCACCGCCGCCCTGGTCGCCGGACTCGTCTGCCGGGCGACCGGCGGACGCACGGCCCGCTTCGCCGCGCTCAGCGTCCCGCTCGGCACCCTGCTGGTGCTGCTCGGCTACTTCGTCGACGACTGGGCCGAACTGGCCGGCGCCGTCGTCCTCACCGCGGGCATGTGGGCCGTCGCCCTGCTGACCTGGCGCGAGCCGCGCACCACGGCCCCGGACCGGACCACCCGGGCCCTGCTCGGGGTCTCCGCCACCGTCCTGGTCGCCACCATGCTGCTGGCGCTCAGCTGGGCGCTCGGCGAGGCCACCGGGCTGCCGCACCCCGGCCTGGCCTGGATGGCCGCGACACACGGCCTCGGCAACGCGCTCGGGTTCGCCCTCTGCTCGCTGCTCGCCTGGCGCCGCCTGCGCGCGCTCCCGGGCCGGCGGCCCGACCACCTCGCGGCCGCGGCACAGCGGCCCCGGCCCCGGCCCGCGGCACAGCGCGCCGCCGCGCACCCCTCTGCCCGTACCGTCACGCACCGAACGGAGCTCCCGGCATGACCCGACTCATCCGCAGCCTCTCCGACGAGCCCCCGGCCCACCCCGCCGCCGCGCCCCGGAGCGGTCCGAACTACCCCGAGGTCGGCGCCACCCGCGTCCGGCCGCTGCCCGCCGCGTACCACCACCTGCACCACAGCGTCCGGGTCGGCCACGGCCGGGCGGCCTTCGAGACCGCGGGCGCGGCCGTCACCACCTGGCGGATGCACCGCGCGTCCGGCGCCCGGGTGACCAGCGAGGCCGTCCGCGCCGAACCCGGCGTGACCGTGGAGGTCTCCATGGGCCTCGGCCCGGTCCGCTTCACCGCCCCCTGCCAGGTGATCTGGACCGCGTACACGGAGACCGAGACCGGCTTCGCGTACGGGACCCTGGCCGGGCACCCCGAGTGCGGCGAGGAGTCCTTCGTGGTCGACCTGCGCGAGGACGGCTCGGTCTGGTTCACCGTGACCGCCTTCAGCCGCGCCGCCGCCTGGTACGCCCGGCTCGGCGGGCCCGTCGTCCGCGCGCTCCAGCTGGCCTACGCCCGCCGCCTCGGCCGCACGCTGCGCACGCTCGCCGGGGGCGCGTGACGGCCCGGCGGCGCTCGACGGCTCATGGCGGCGCCCACGGGGTTACGCTCCTTCTGTAGCGTGAGGAGGCGGCCATGAGCCAGTACGACGAGTACACCAGCCCCTCGCAGGCGGAGGGTGAGCGCCTCGAAGAGGACATGGATCCGATGCAGAAGGAACAGATGCATCCGATGACCACCCGCACCACCCCCTCCCAGGCGGAGGGCGAGCGCACGGCGGACGAGGACGAGAAGCGCTGACCCCCGGCGCGTCCGCCGCCCGGCGCTCCGGACGCACCCGGCGGGCCGCACCCGCCCGACACGATGGAGTGGTTCACCGCACCCGACTACTGGCTGAGCCGGATCGTCTTCCAGCGGGGGCTCGCCGGGCTGTACCTCGTCGCGTTCCTCTCCGCGGCCCTCCAGTTCCGCGCCCTCATCGGCGAGCACGGGATGCTCCCGGTGCCGGAGTACGTGCGCCGGGTGCCGGCGCGCGCCGCGCCCAGCCTCTTCCAGTGGCGCTACTCCGACCGCCTGTTCGCCGCGGTCGCCTGGGGCGGGGCGGGCCTGGCCCTCGCGATGGCCGCGGGCGCGGGCGACGCGGTGCCGCTGCCCGTGTCGATGCTGCTGTGGCTGCTGCTGTGGGGGCTGTACCTGTCGATCGTGAACGTCGGGCAGACCTGGTACTCCTTCGGCTGGGAGTCGCTGCTCCTGGAGACGGGCTTCCTCGCGGTCCTGCTCGGCAACGACGACACCGGGCCGCCCGTGCCGGTGCTCTTCCTGCTGCGCTGGCTGCTCTTCCGGGTCGAGTTCGGCGCCGGGCTCATCAAGATCCGCGGCGACCGCTGCTGGCGCGACCTCACCTGCCTCTACCACCACCACGAGACCCAGCCGATGCCCGGACCGCTGAGCTGGTTCTTCCACCACCTGCCGAGACCCCTGCACAAGGTCGAGTGCGCGGCCAACCACGTGGTCCAGCTCGGCGTCCCGGTGCTCCTCTTCACCCCGCAGCCGGTCGCCACGGTCGCGGCGGGGCTGATGGTGGCGACCCAGCTGTGGCTGGTGCTCTCCGGCAACTTCGCCTGGCTGAACTGGCTGACCATCGTCCTCGCCCTCTCCGCGATGGACGGCTCGCTCGTCACGGGCGCCCACCCTCAGCCCGAGGCCCCGCTCTGGTACGTGGTCGTGGTCTGCGCCGCCACCGCCCTGGTGCTGGTGCTCAGCCGGCACCCGGTGCGCAACCTGCTCTCCCGGCGACAGGCGATGAACCGCTCCTTCGACGCCTTCCACCTGGTCAACACGTACGGGGCCTTCGGCACGGTGGGCCGGATCCGGGACGAGATCGTCGTCGAGGGCACCGACGACCCGCGGCCGCACCCGGGCACGGTGTGGAAGGAGTACGGCTTCAAGGGCAAGCCCGGGGATCCGCACCGGATGCCGCGCCCGTTCGCCCCGTACCACCTGCGGCTCGACTGGCTGATGTGGTTCGCGGCGCTGTCGCCGGGCTACGCCCGCGACTGGTTCGGACCCTTCGTCGAGCGGCTGCTGGCCGGGGACCGCGACACCCTGCGGCTGCTGCGCCACAACCCCTTCCCCGACGCGCCGCCCACCCACGTGCGGGCCCGGCTCTACCGCTACCGCTACACGACCTGGCGCGAGCTGCGGACGACCGGGGCGTGGTGGCACCGCAGGCTGCTGCGGGAGTACCTGCCACCGGTCCGGCTGCGGGAGACGGCGTGGCGCCGCTGAGGCCGGGCACACCCGTGCCCCCGGTCGCGCGGGGCGGCCGGGGGCACGGGGCGAAGCGACAGTACGACTCAGTCGATGCCGGGCAGGATGTGGGGCTCGGCGAGGTCGTCCTCGTAGCCGGCGAGGCGGATCGGGGCCGAACGGGCCCACACCTCGAGGCTGCCGAGCTCGCCGGACCGGCGCTTGCGCTCGGTGGGTTCCTCCGGGCGCTGCTCCTGCTGGGTCAATTCCGGTGTCACCGCGCACTCCTTTGTGTCGCGTACCAAGGGGGACAAGGACCGTCGGTCGCGGTGGCGCCGTTGTTCGGGCGGGACCGCGGCCTTGGTGTCAGGCCTGTCCCCAGGCCGGCCGTGAGGGTTCGGTGAAACCCCGGTGGCCGACCGTGGACATCAGACTAACCAGATGAGCGAGCCAGCGCTCTATGGGGCGCCAAAGTGTGACGCGAACGGGTGACGCCTTTTGGGGCAGAAGCGGATGGACTACCAGTTACCGGGCGCGTAATCCTTCATGAACACCCCGTACAGGTCCTCGCCCAGCTCGCCGCGCACGATCGGGTCGTAGACCCGGGCCGCGCCGTCGACCAGGTCGAGCGGGGCGTGGAAGCCGGCCTCGGCGAGCCGCAGCTTGTCGAAGTGGGGACGCTCGTCGGTGATCCAGCCGGTGTCGACCGAGGTCATCAGGATGCGGTCGGTCTCGAACATCTCCTGGGCGCTGGTCCGCGTCACCATGTTCATCGCGGCCTTCGCCGCGTTGGTGTTCGGGTGGCCGGCGCCCTTGTAGCCGCGGCTGAAGACGCCCTCCATGGCGGAGACGTTGACGACGTACGAGCGGCCGCTGGACGCCTTGGCCGCGGCCTCGGCCATCACCCCGCGCAGCTTGCTGATGAGGATGAACGGCGCCGTGTAGTTGCACAGCTGGGTCTCCAGGAGCTCCACCGGCGAGATCTGCTCGATGGACTGGACCCAGGTGTTGGACTCGACGACGTCCGGCACCAGGCCGCCCGCGTCGATGGCGGTGCCGTCGAGGTGCCGGGCGACGCTGGCGTTGCCCGCGACCAGAGCGAGGTCGGCGACCTGCTGGGCGTCGAGCCCGCTGACGCCCGCGGGGAGCGCGGCGCCGGAGCCGAGCTCGCCGACCGCGCCGGAGCCGAAGGCGCCGATCACGTGGTGGGCGGGCAGCTCGCCGGCGGGCAGCGGGGCGTTCTCGCCCTCGACCAGGGCCGCGTAGGCGGAGGCCAGGCGGCGCACGGTCTGCGTCGCGTTGTTGACCAGGATGTCGAGCGGGCCGGCCTCGGCGACCTGGTCGGCCAGGGCCACGGCCTGGGCGGGGTCGCGCAGGTCGATGCCGACGACCTCCAGGCGGTGCATCCAGTCCGCCGAGTCCTCCATCGCCTTGAAGCGGCGGATGGCGTCCTTGGGGAAGCGGGTGGTGACGGTGGTGTGGGCGCCGTCGCGCAGCAGCCGCAGCGCGATGTACATGCCGATCTTGGCGCGGCCTCCGGTGAGCAGCGCGCGCTTGCCGGTGAGGTCGGCGCGGGCGTCGCGGCGGGCCCGGTTGAGGGCGGCACACTCCTGGCAGAGCTGGTGGTAGAAGTAGTCGACCTCGACGTAGCGCGTCTTGCAGGTGTAGCAGGAGCGCGGGCGCTGGAGTATCCCGGCGATCTGGCCGGCCTCGGTCACCGAGGAGGGCAGGATGCCCTCGGTCTCGTCGTCGATGCGCTGGGCGGAACCGGTGGCCGTGGCCTCGGTGACCGCCTTGTCGTGGGCGGTCTTGGCGGCGCGGCGCTCCTGGCGGCGGCGCTGCTTCACGGTCCGGTAGATGCCGGCGGTCGCCCGGCGGACCGCGATGGCGTCCGGGTGGTCGACCTCGATCTTGTCCAGCTCGTCGAGCACGCTCAGGCAGACGGCCAGGCGCTCGGGGTCGATGCCCGGCCCGTAGTCCTGGGTCTCTTCAGTCACCGTCATGGCCTTCGTCGTTCCTCGATCGCTCGCGCCGTGGGTACTCCGCGAGTACTGCCGTCAGTACTCCCAAAGACGCAACTTTACGGAGCCGGGGGCCGCGCCTCCAAACCCGTTCGGGGCGGGTGGTCGAACACACAGTCGCCGCAGAGGCCGCCGGAGGGGCAGCGGTAGTAGAGGCAGCAGCTGGTGCGGCGCAGGGCGGGGCCCCGGACCGTACGGTCCAGGTCGGGGTGGTCGAAGAGGCCCCGGACGAGGACGGCGGCCCGGTCGGCGGCGTCCGGGCGGCCGTGGGCGCGGGCCCAGCGGACGAGCTCGCGCAGCGCCCCGGCGAGCGCGGAGCCCGCGTTGCCCCACAGCAGGCGCTCGGAGATCCGCCCGTCGCGGGCGAAGGCCGCGTGCAGCGGGACCAGGTGGGCCTCGTGGACGGCGGCCCGCAGCTCCTCGACGCCGGCGGGGAGGGTGCTGCCGCCGGACCACCACAGGTCGTCGGGCGAGGTGAGGGCGCCGTCCCAGTGCAGGGTGGCGGGCGTCAGCTCGGGGAAGCGGCCGTGCAGGGCGGCGGGGCCCAGGGCGGTGGACCACAGACGGGCGGCGAGGCCGAGGTGCGCGATCGAGGCACCGACCCGGCGCTCGGGGGCGCCGAGCCGGGCGGTGACGCGGTCCACCCGCGCGGCGAGCGGGCCGTCCTCCCCCGCGTACAGACGGGAGAGCGGGAGGTGTGCCGCGCCGGGGCCGGGCGGGGTGGTGCGCAGCGCGAAGAAGCCGCCCACCTGTGCGCTGTCGTCGAGATCCACGCCCGCATCCTCCCGTACCCGCCGCCCGCTCCGGACCTCCCCGCCCCGAATCGATCAGGTCCGGCCCGGGCGGGCCAATGTGGACCGGACCGGGCTCCGACTGGCTCGGGTTCCGCTGTCCGCGGGGGCCCGGATCGGCGCTGCCCGCCTCGGCCCGGGCACCGGAAAGGTCGCGTTCCACCCGGCCTGACCTGCGCGGGCGTACATCCCAGGGTGTACGGGGGGAGTTCGTACTCCATCTGCGGTACCTCCGATCGCGTCCCCAGGTACGAGGACGGGAGCGCTCCGGAGAGAGATCGTGGAAGGTATGAGCCCCCTCCTGCTGTCCGTGCTCCTCTCCCTGGTCTCGGCGGTCGCCTACGCGGCCGCGGCGATCGTGCAGGAGCGCGTCGCGGCCTCCGCCACCGGACCGCGCTACGCCCCGCTGCGCACCCCCGCGTGGTGGGGCTCGGTCCTGCTCAACGGCCTCGGCGCGGCCCTCCACGTGGCCGCGCTGGCCTACGGGCCGCTCAGCCTGGTCCAGCCGCTGGGCGCGCTGACGATCGTGTTCGCGCTGCCGATGGCGGCGCTCTTCGTGGGCCGCAGGGCGGGCCGGACGGCCTGGCGGGGCGCCCTGATGGCGACCGTGGGCCTGGCCGGGCTGCTCAGTCTGACCGGCGGCTCCGGGGCGCAGACCCTCTCCGCCGGCGAGCGCCGGCTGCTCACCGTGGCGGCCTTCGGCGTGGTGGCCCTGCTGTTCCTCGCCGCCCGCCTGGTGGGCCGCTCGGTGCTGCGCAGCGTGATCCTGGCCGCCGCGGCCGGGGTGTCCTTCGGCATCGCCTCGGTGTTCACGAAGACGGTCGCCGAGGAGTGGACGCCGAGCGCGCCGCTCGCCGAGTGGACCAGCCTGCTGACCCTCTCGGCGCTCGCGGTGACCGGACTGCTGCTGTCCCAGGCCTCCTACCGGGGCGCGGGCCTCGCGGCCCCGCTCGCCACGGTCACCGTGGTCAACCCGGTGATCGCGGCGACGGTGGGCCTGACGCTGTTCGGCGAATCCTTCCGTTACGGCACGGCCGGCGGCGTGGCCGCGCTGATCTGCGGCGCGGTGGCGGCGGGCGGCCTGGTCCAGCTCACCCTCGACCGGCTGGGCCGGGCCGAGGACGCGCCGGGGGTGTCATCGGACCGGGCGCGGTCCGGCGGGGCGCGATCAGCCCGATCAGCCGGTTCAGTCGAGTCAGTCGGGTCAGCAGGGTCCGCCCGATCAGCCGGGTCAGCCGGGTCAGATCGACACGCCCCGGGCGCGGAGGTAGGCCAAGGGGTCGATGTCGGAGCCGTACCCGGGACCCGTGCGCATCTCGAAGTGCAGGTGCGGTCCCGAACTGTTGCCGGTCGACCCTGAGCGGGCGATGCGCTGTCCGGTGTTGACCCGCTGCCCGTCGCGGACGTTCAGCGCGGACAGGTGCGCGTACTGGCTGTAGCGGCCGTCCTCGTGGCGGATGACGACCTGGTAGCCGTACGAGCCGGCCCAGCCGGCGGAGACGACCTTCCCGGCGGCCACGGCCCGCACGGAGGTGCCGGTGGGGACCGGGAAGTCGACGCCCGTGTGGTAGCCGCTGGCCCAGGAGGAGCCCTCCTTGCGGTAGCGGGTGCCGATGTCGGTGTCGGAGACGGGCGAGGTGAAGCGGTCGGCTTCGGGGGCGGCGGGCCGGACCGCGGGCTTGTGGGCGGGCTTCGTGACCGGCCTGGGCGCGGGCTTGTGGACCGGCCGGGCGGCCGGGGGCCTGGCCGCGGGGGTGGTGACGGGCCTGGTGACGGGTTTCGCCGCGGGCCTGGCGACCGGCTTGGTGGCGGGCTTGGTGGCCGGGGCCTTCGTCGCCGGGGCCTTCGTCGCCGGGGCCTTCGTCGCCGGGGGCTTCGGGGCCGGGGGCTCCGCCGGCCGCGTGGGCTTCGGATCGGCCTTCTCGGGCGCCTTGGGGGCGGCCATCCGCAGCGTGAGCCGCTGGCCGGGGTGGATCAGGTCGGGGTCGTCGCCGACGACCTTCCGGTTCGTCTCGTAGAGGCGCTGCCAGCCGCCCCGGACGTGCTCGTCACGGGCGATGGCGGAGAGCGAGTCGCCGGGCGCGACGGTGTACATCTCGCGCACGCTCGGCACGGCGGTCGGGCTGGTGCCCGCGGGCTTCTTCCGCTGACCGGGTAACGCGGCCTTCGTGGCGGAGGAGGCCGTCGCGGCGTCCGCCAGCGGCCGGGTGCGCTGCGTCTGGGTCGCCGTACCCGAAGCCTCGCCGCCGCGTTCCAGCCCGGCCCGGGGCGCGCAGGCCGGCCAGGCGCCCGGTCCCTGCCCCTTGAGCACGCGTTCGGCGACGGCGATCTGCTGGTCCCGGGAGGCCAGGTCGGCGCGCGGCGCGTAGTGCGTGCCGCCGTACCGCTCCCAGGTCGACTGGCTGAACTGGAGCCCGCCGAAGTAGCCGTTGCCGGTGTTGATCTGCCAGTTGGAGGAGGACTCGCAGGCGGCGAGCTTCTCCCAGACGTCGAGCGAGGCCGCCTGTGCCGTGCCCGCGCCGATCAGCGGCAGGGCCATCCCGGCGCCGCCCGCGGTGACCGTGAGCGAGGCACGGTTGATCAGGCTCGGCTGGTGGCGGCGGTGTCTCCCGCGTACGGCCATGGGCCCCCCTTGAACGCATCGGCAGTCGCCCACGGTAAGGGCGGGCAACCGTACGTGACAAGGCCCCTGGCACAATCCCCGCCCCGCTCCGTCACCTCCCCGTCAGCGGCCGGCGGGACCCGGCTGCGGCTGGGGCTCCGGCTCGGGGACGGGCACCGGGGTCGGCTGGGGTTCCGGCACCGGGTTCGGCGGCGGTACGGGCGAGGGCACCGGCGGAGGCACCGGCGGCGGGACGGGCGAGGGGGGCTCGGGGTACGGGGGCTGGGTCACGGCGGGCTCCGGTGCGCGGGGGCAGGGTCGGATCCAGGTTGCCCCGGTCCGTCCGCCCCCGCGCGCGGAGCCCGTTCATTCGGGTCGGCGCCCGGCGGCCGGCCGGGTCACCAGAGGTCCGGCGAGGCCTTCAGCTGGGCCTTGGCCGCCCGGACGACCTCCTCCGGGGCCACCGGGGCCTCCTCGGGGTGCCGTGCGGCCCAGGCCGCCGCGTACGGGCAGAGCGGGACGACGGGGACGCCCTCGGCGGCGGCGGTCCGGTAGAACTCCCGGACCAGCGCCCCGGCGACGCCCTGCCCCTCGTGGGTCGCCTCGACCACGGTGTGCACCGCGACGAGGGCGTGCGGCGGGGCGTCCAGGACGAAGTAGACGACGACGCCGGCGTAGTCGCCGTCGTCGAAGGCCTCCAGGCGCCCCTTCTCCCGGTCGTCGCGGATGGTCGGCTCGGCCATGCTGCGGTCCTCCAGACTCGTCGGGCCCGTCGGCTCCGGCCCTCCGGCCGCCCGGGGGCTCAGACCTGCGCGGGCACCGCGTGCGGCGCCCGCACCGTGTCGCTGCCCGGGACCGGCGCGGAGGCGTCCTGTCCCAGCTCCACGATGCGGTTCCCGGCGTCCACGTGCACGACGCGCGGCACGAACGTGCGCGCCTCGGCGTCCTCCACCTGGGCGTAGCTGATGAGGATGACCAGGTCCCCGGGGTGCACGAGGTGGGCCGCGGCCCCGTTGATCCCGATCACGCCGGAGCCTCGCTCGCCCTCGATGACATAGGTCTCCAGGCGGGCCCCGTTGTCGATGTCGACGATGTGGACCAGCTCGCCGGGGAGGAGGTCGGCGGCCTCCATCAGCTCGGCGTCGACGGTGACGGACCCCACGTAGTGCAGGTCGGCCTGGGTGACGGTGGCGCGGTGGATCTTGGACTTGAACAGAGTACGCAGCACTTGGGACTCCTCGAAGACAGCTCCCTGCCTGCTTTGTGCAGGTCAAGGGCGTCGACGACCCTACACCTGCGCCGCCGTCCGATGGTTGTGAGGAACATCGCTCCGGGCGGGCTGGACGGCCTCCCGTCCGGGCTTTCGCCTTCGCCCGCCCGCCCGCCCGCTCGTGCGTGCGCGCGTGCGTGCGTGCGTGCGTGCGATCACGGAGACGGGGTAGACGCATCGTCCGGAACGACCCGGAGCCGTACGCGCGGAAGGAGACGTCATGGGCCCGGAGCCCGGATGCAGGCGGGCGCCACCGGCAGGGGACGGCGCGGCCGGGGTCCGGCTGCTGTTGGTGCGCCACGCGAAGGCCGTGCGCAAGGACCGGCGGATCGACGACTTCGACCGCGAGCTGAGCGAGCGGGGCAGGGGCGACGCGCCCCGGACCGGCCGCCGGCTCGCGGGCTCCGGTCTCGAACCCGACTTCGTGCTCTGCTCCCCGTCGCGCAGGACCCGCCAGACCTGGCGGCTCGCCGCCTCCGCGCTGGAGGACCCGCCGCCCGTCGTCCACGACGAGCGCCTCTACAGGGCGCCGCCCGGCACGCTGGTCTCCGTCCTGGCCGAGCGGAGCCCCGGCCTTCGCACCGTGGGCCTCGTCGGCCACAACCCGGGGATCCGCGAGCTGGCCGCCGGCCTGTGCGGGAGCGGCCCCGCTGAGCTGCTGGAGCGGGTGAGGGCGGGCTTCCCGACCTCGGGCGTGGTGCTGATCGAGCTGCCCGGGGGCTGGGAGTCGCTGTCCCCCGGCAGCGGAAGGGTGATCGCCTGCTGGTCACCGGGCGACTGATCCCGCCGCCGGGCCGGGCGCGCGCCGCCGCCCGGCCCGGCGGGGACGGAATGCGACACGTCCCCGCGATGCACCGCGCGGGGCGCCGGCGTACGCCTGTGGAGCGGGTCGGGCGTCAGCGGTGGCGCAGCCTGCCGAACAGGCGGCGTGCCTGGGCGCGCCTGCGCGGGTCGTTCGCGGCGCGGCGAAGCGACGCCGCCGCGTCACGGCCCCGGGGGCTGCGGGCGAATCGCTTGATGCGGTCCAGCAGTGCGGTCATGGGTTCTCCTCCGATGTCCGTGTCCTGACACATCGTGTTGCCCCGGGCGGCCGTCTCACACGTCCCCTCTGTCGACGATCCGTCAGGAGCCGTGCGCAGGAAGGTCGTTCCCGTACGGGAGCGGCGCGGCCGGTCGAAGTGGGCCGGGAAGGCGGCGAGGCTCGCCGCCACGCTCCCGACGGATCGCCCCGGTCGTGCGGCCCCGGACCGGTCCGTTGCGACCGTCTCCGGGTACGGCGGAATGATCCCCGCGGACCCGGGTACGCGGACGCTGTCCAACCCGCAGGGGAGGAGCAACCAACCATGGGTCTGGGACTGTTCATCATCATGATCGCCGTCGGCGCGATCCTCACGTTCGCGACCGACTGGGAGATCCAAGGGGTCGACCTCGATCTGGTCGGCCTGATCCTCATGGGCGTCGGCCTGCTCGGGACCGCCGTCTACACCAGCGTCCTGCGCCGCCGCCGGATGGTGGTCCCGCCGGTGGCGCCCACGGTCACCGACGACGACCGTCGTGACCTGCTCTGAGGCGGCCCGCACGTCCGGCGCCGCGCCCTGCACGAACCCAGCGACAGAGGAGTGACAGCGATGACCGACCATCTGTGGTCCTTCAGTGCCGAGTCCGGCCACCTGGCGGGTACCGACCTCACCGGGTGGCGCGTCGAGGCCGCCGACGGGCACATCGGCAAGGTGGACAAGCACTCCGACGAGGTGGACGACTCCTATCTCGTCGTCGACACAGGCGTCTGGATCTTCGGCAAGGAGGTGCTCATCCCGGCGCGGGCGGTGACCGGCGTCGACCTGGAGGAGCAGACCCTCCACCTCGCCCTGTCGAAGGAACAGGTCAAGGACTCGCCCGAGTTCGTCTCCGACAAGCACCTCGCGGACCGCCAGAACCGCGAGGAGATCGACCAGTACTACCGCGCCTCCTGGCCCTTCGGGGGAGGCGTGGGCGGCTTCTGACGGGCCGCCGGCCCGCCCCGGCACACAGGAGCTCAGCAGCACGTCCCGACGGGGACGCGATCCCCGTCCGAGAGAAAGGTGTCGCCATGTCCCAGGTGGAGGAGTCGGTCGAGGTCGAGGTACCGGTCCGCGCCGCGTACGACCAGTGGACCCAGTTCGAGACGTTCCCCCGCTTCATGGACGGAGTGGAGCGGATCGAGCAGCGCACGGACACGCTCACCCACTGGACCACCGAGATCGGCGGGGTGCGGCGCGAGTTCGACGCCGTCGTCACCGAGCAGATCCCGGACGAGCGCGTCGCGTGGACGACGGTCGAGGGCGAGGCCCGCCAGGCGGGCGTGGTGACCTTCCACCGCCTCGACGAGACCCGGACGAAGGTCATGCTCCAGATGGACTTCGCCCCCGAAGGGCTGACGGAGCAGGCGGGCGACAAGCTCGGCTTCGTCAAGCGCAAGGTGGCCGGCGACCTCAAGCGGTTCAAGTCGTTCATCGAGGAGCGCGGTGGCCTGCAGACGGGCGGCTGGCGCGGATCGGTCTGAGATCCGGCGACGGCCGGGAGGAGCGCCGGGGCCCCGTGCACGGCATACCCGTGCACGGGCCCCCGCCGGGGCGGGCCCCGCACGCGCACTCCCGCAGAGCGCAGTCCCGTCCGAGGACCCCAGTGCCCCGGGCCGGAGCGGCGGGAGCCGTCCCCGCGCTCCCGCCGCGTCCCCCCCGGCGCACCGCGCCGACGGGACGGGGCCCCGCCGCCGTCATCGGCGGCGGGGCCCCCGCGAACGGCCGGCCCGGCCGCGGCCCCGACTCCGCGCCGTGCCGCGCCGGACGGAAGCCCCCACACCCGATGGGGGCTTTCGCCATGAGACGGTGCCATCCCGTTCCTGCCCCGCCCTTCAGAGGAGGACCCCCATGAACGAACGAGACGGCGGTACGCCGGAGGACGAGCGGAGGGAGTCCCCTCGCGACGGACGCGGCGAGACGGAGGAGGAACGCGCGGACCGGCGCTGGCAGGAGCTCCTCCAGGAGATCCGGGTGGCACAGACCGGCGTCCAGATCCTCCTCGGTTTCCTCCTCACCGTGGTGTTCACCCCGCTCTTCCACGAGCTGGAGCAGACCGACAAGAGGATCTACCTGGTCACGGTCGTCCTCGGATCCCTGGCAACGGGCGCCCTGATCGGCCCCGTCTCCTTCCACCGGATCGTGTCGGGGCGGCGGATCAAGCCGCATGCCGTCGTGTGGGCCTCCCGGCTCACCTTCGCCGGCATCCTGCTGCTGCTCGCGACGCTGATCTCCGCCCTGTTCCTCATCCTGCGGGTGGCGACCCACGACCCGTACGTGCCCTGGCTGGTCTCGGGTGTCCTCGCCTGGTACCTGATCTGCTGGTTCGCCCTGCCGCTGTGGGTCCGCACCCGCTACGCCGAGCGAGGCTGACCGGAGCCGGGGACGACGGAGAGGGGCGGCCCGCCATCGGCGGGCCGCCCCTCTCCCTGCCGGACGAGGTCCGTCGCAGGTCGGATCAGTGCTTGAAGACGTCCTTCGCCTTCTCCTTGGCGGTGCGGGCGTCGCCCTTGGCCTGCTCGGCCCGGCCTTCCGCCTCAAGGCGCTCGTTGTCGGTCATCCGGCCGACCGCCTCCTTGGCCTTGCCCTTGGCCTGCTCGACCTTGGCCTTGCCCTTCTGCTCACCGGACACGAGATCGCTCCCTTCGTGCGACGCGTCTGACACCAGGACGCCTCACCGCGATCCGCGAGAACAAACCCATGGATTTCGGGCGCCGCCTCACCGCTCAGCGCGCACCGGAGGGCAGGTTCTCCTTGATCTTGGCGATGGCGAAGCCCCACCCCTGCGACACCGTCGGCTTGCCCGGGACGGCCACTTCCGCCGGGTTGGTCAGCACGTCGAGGAGGACCGGGCCGGGCAGGGCGAGCGCCTTGCGCACGGCCTCGTCCACCTCGCCCGGCGAGGTGACGCGGATGCCGGTCAGCCCGAGCGCCTCGGCCACGGCGGCGAAGTCGGGGTTGTCCAGCACCGTCCCGAACTCGGGAAGCCCCGCCTGCTCCTGCTCCAGCTTGACCATGCCGAGGCGGCGGTTGTCGAAGACGACGAGCTTCACCGGCAGCCGTTCGGAGCGGATCGTCATGAGGTCGCCGAGGAGCATGCCGAGGCCGCCGTCGCCGCAGAAGGCCACGACCTGCCGGTCCGGGGCCCACAGCTGCGCCCCGATGGCCTGGGGCATGGCGTTGGCCATGGAGCCGAGGTTGTAGGAGCCGATCAGCCGGCGGGTGCCGCGCATGCGCACGAGCCGCGAGAGCCACACGGTGGCCATGCCGGTGTCCGAGGTGAAGATCGCGTCGTCGGCGGCGTGGCGGTCGACGGCCGCCGCGAGGGCCTCGGGACGGATGGCGGCCTCCCGGTTGTCGAACACGGCCCGCACGCGTCCCAGGAGCCGCTTGTCGTGGGCGGGGTCGGCGAGGCCGGCCTGCCCCTCCTGCCAGTCCGCGTACCGTTCGCGGGCCCCGTCGAGGTGGGAACGCGACGCGACGGGGGCCAGCAGCGGCAGCAGGGCCCTCAGCGTCGCGCCCACGTCCCCGGCGAGCCCGACGTCCACCGGGACGCGGCGTCCGAGGTGCTCCTCGCGGGTGTCGATCTGCACGACCCGGCAGTCCTCCGGGTACCAGTCCCGGTAGGGGAAGTCCGTCCCGAGCATGATCAGGGTGTCGCAGGCGTCCATGGCGTGGGCCGCGGCCGGATTGCCGATGAGGCCGGTCTGGCCGACCTCGTACGGGTTGTCGTCCTCGAAGCCCTCCTTTCCCTTCAGGGTCAGCACCATGGGCGCCGAGAGCAGCTCGGCGGCGCGCAGCACCTCCTCGCGGGCCTCCCGGGCGCCGCGGCCGACCAGGAGGGTGACCCGCGAGCCCCGGCCGATCGTCTCGGCCGCCTCGGCGAGCGCCGGGTCGTCGGGGCGGGTGACGGCCGGACGCGGCAGCGCGAACCGCGTCGGCCGGTCCTCCTCGACCTCCTGGTCACCGAGGTCGCCGGGGACGGTCAGCACCGCCACGCCGCGCCCGGTCACGGCCGCCCGCACCGCGGACTCCAGCAGCCGGGGCATCTGGGAGGGGGAGGTCACGGTGGCCCGGTACACGGCCACGTCCCGGAAGAGGAGGTCGTTGTCGACCTCCTGGAAGTAGTCGCCGCCCAGCTCCGACAGCGGCACCTGGCCGCAGATCGCCAGGACCGGCGCCCCGCTCTTGGCCGCGTCGTACAGTCCGTTGAGCAGGTGCACCGAGCCCGGTCCCACGGTGCCCATGCAGACGGCCGGCTCTCCGGAGAGCTGGGCGCGCGCTCCGGCGGCGAAGGCCGCCGCCTCCTCGTGGCGGAAGCCGGTCCAGTCGATGCCCTCGGTGGTGCGGATGGCGTCGGTGATCGGGTTGAGCGCGTCGCCGACGACGCCGAAGACGCGGTCGACGCCGAGGTCTGCGAGCCCGTCGACGATCACCTGTGCGACGGTACGGGACATGGGGTCTCCTTCCTCTGGGGCCGCCGGCCTGTTCACCGGAGGGTGAACCGGTCCGGGTGGGCCGCCTTCCAGTCGCCTGCCCAGGTGTCCGGAACCGATGCGGGCGACAGGAGCACTCCGGGTTCGAGCGGCTCGTACAGCTCGGCGTGGGAGCGCACGGCGTCCGGTCCGACCCGGCGCAGCAGCATGCCGGGCTCCAGGTCCCCGGGGCCGTCGGCGCCCATGGCGGCCATGAGGGCCAGGGCGCTGCGGACGGTCGCCTCCTGGAAGCGCCGGACCCGCTCCGCCTTGTCCTGGACGTCGAGGGCGCGGGCGCGCCGGTGGTCCTGGGTGGCCACCCCCACGGGGCAGGTGTTGGTGTGGCAACGCTGGGCCTGTATGCATCCGAGGGCGAACATCATGGCCCGGGCGGAGTTGGTGTAGTCGGCACCCTGGATCAGCCGCTTGACGATGTCGCTGCCGGTGGCGACCTTGCCGGAGGCGCCGATCCTGATCCGGTCGCGCAGCCCCGTGCCGACGAGGGCCCGGTGCACCGTGGTCAGGCCCTCGGTGAGGGGCAGGCCGACGCTGTCCGCGAACTCCAGCGGGGCGGCGCCCGTACCGCCCTCCGCCCCGTCGACGACGATGAAGTCGGGGGTGAGGTCCTCCTCCAGCATCGCCTTGCAGACGGCGAGGAAGTCGCGGCGCGCGCCCACGCACAGCTTGAAGCCGACCGGCTTGCCGCCGGAGAGCTCCCGCATCCGGCCGAGGAAGCGCACCAGCTCCCGGGGGGTCCGGTAGACGCGGTGGTACGGCGGCGAGATCACCGTACGGCCCTCGGGGACGCCGCGGACGGCGGCGATCTCCCGGCCGACCTTGGAGCCGGGCAGCACTCCCCCGATGCCGGGCTTCGCGCCCTGGCTGATCTTCAGCAGGACGCAGGCGACCTGGTCGAGCGCGGCCTTCTCGGCGAACAGCCGCGGGTCGAAGCCGCCGTCCTCGGCACGGCAGCCGAAGTACCCGGTCCCGATTTCCCAGACGAGGTCGCCGCCGGGGGCGAGGTGGTGCTCCGACACCCCGCCCTCGCCTGTGTCGTGGGCGAAGCCGCCGCGCCGGGCGCCCTCGTTCAGGGCGCGGACGGCCGGGGCCGACAGGGAGCCGAAGCTCATCGCCGACACGTTGAGCAGCGCCATGTCGTAGGGCCGCGCGCAGTCGGGGCCGCCGATCCGGACCCGGGGCGCCTCGTCCGGCACCGGGCGTGGCGCCATGGAGGGGACCAGGTACTCGGTGCCGGTCCGGTCCAGCTCCAGCTCGGTGCCGAAGGGGTCCTCGGCGTCCGTCCCCTTCGCCCGCTCGTACACGATGGACCGGGTGTCCCGGTCGAAGGGCACGCCGTCGACGTTCCTCTCGACGAAGTACTGCTGCACCTCGGGGCGGATCGCCTCCATCGCGAACCGCAGGTGCCCGAGGAGCGGATAGTTGCGCAGGATCGAGTGGCGCCGCTGGACGACGTCGTACGTCGCGAGCGCGGCGAGCAGCAGGGCGGGGCCGGCCGCGCACCACCACCACGGGGACACCAGGACGGCCGCGAGGCCGGTGGCGAGCGCGGCGAGCACGGAACAGACCACGAGCAGTGACGTCACCATGGACGGTCGTCTGTCCCGTACGGGCGCGGTCAAGCACGCGGGATGGGGCGCGGGGCGTGGGCGGGACCGTGATCCACCAGGTTTAGGGTGCGGGACTCCGGCGAGACGGTGCCCATGAGTGCTTCGGAGAACAGCGGACGCAGCCCCCTCCCCTGGACCGGCCTCTACGCCGTCCCGGACCGCCCCGGCCCGACGCGGGTGGACCACCCCGACGTGGACGAGGCGTACGAGCCGGCGGGCCCGCGCCCCCTTCCCGCGCCGTCCGCGGAGACGGCCGGCGGGACCGGGGGCGGCCTGCGGGCCCCGGCGCGCGCCCGCCGGACCGTGACGGCCGGTGCCGCTGCCGGCACGGCGGCCGCGCTCGCCCTCGCGTACGGGTGGGGGCGCCGGACCGGACGCCTGGCCGCACGACGCGACCTGGGCCCGGTGGCCCTGTTCTTCGAACGCCGCAGCTGAGCCGGCGGCGCTTCCGCCCCCGCGAGGGGCCGACGCCCGCGTGTCCGCCGTGCGCCGCCCTTTCACCTTTCCGTTTTCCGTCAGTCACCGTCTTCCCGGAGGTCGACCCCATGGTCCCCCTGCTTCTCGTCCTGCTCCTCGCCCTGCTGCTCTTCGGCGCCGGCTTCGCCGTGAAGGCGCTCTGGTGGATAGCCGTCATCGTGCTCGTCCTGTGGCTGCTGGGCTTCGTGGCCCGGCCGAAGGGCGGCTCGAGCCGCTGGTACCGCTGGTAGGCGGCCTCCGGCGGACGCGCTCCCGCCCGAGCACGCGGCCGAGCCCGGCACCCTCCTGAGGGAGGTGCCGGGCTCGGCCGCGTGCTCGGTGCTCAGGCGCTCAGCACCGAGTCGTCCTCGGGGCGCGCGCCCGGCAGACGGTGGCGGGCCGCGATCAGCGCCGCGTCCACGTCCCGCGTACCGGTGGACACGCACAGCGTGTAGGCGAGGTCGTCCATGCGCCGCCGTACTTCTTCGCCGCCGTTCTCGGCCTTGAGCATCATCAGCGTCTCGTACTGCTCGATGAGCTCGCGCAGGACCGCGGGGTGGGCCATCAGCACGTACTGCTCCCCTCGTCGTCGGGGCGGGGGACCGCCCGGTTCGGGGCGCGTGTACCCCGGTCGCGGCGTCGCACACCCCGTCCCGGGGCCGGGAAGGACGGGTTCCGGCCGGATGACCGGCACTGCCCTCCTGTTGTCGATCACGGAGGGGTAGTGTCGTCATGATTGCCGTACGGCAACGATCGCGGCAGCCGCAGTCGACCAGGGGGAACGGTCGGTGGGCGCGCGGCGTGCGCCGGACGGTCCGTGTGCGCACATGGTGGGGAACGAGGATGGGACATGTCTGAGACGACGACCAGGGGTTCCTCCGGACGGGAACGGTCCGGGCCGGCCGCCGTGGTCGAGCCGGAACTCCGCCAGCTGCTGGCCGGGCTCACGGCGGTGCGGGACGGCGACTTCGGGACCCGTCTGCCGGACGAGGCCGACGGGCTGATGGGCGAGATCTCCCGGGTGTTCAACGGGATGGTCGACCAGCTCTCCCTGTTCACCTCCGAGGTGACGCGGGTGGCGCGCGAGGTCGGCACGGAGGGGACGCTCGGCGGGCAGGCCGCCGTGCCCGGCGTCTCCGGCACCTGGGCCGATCTCACGGACTCGGTCAACGCGATGGCCGGCAACCTCACCACCCAGGTGCGCGACATCGCCCACGTGGCGACGGCCGTCGCCAAGGGAGATCTCTCCCAGAAGATCGACGTGGACGCGCGCGGCGAGATCCTGGAGCTGAAGAACACCATCAACACGATGGTGGACCAGCTCTCGGCCTTCGCCGACGAGGTCACGCGCATGGCCCGGGACGTGGGCACCGAGGGCATCCTCGGAGGGCAGGCCGACGTGAAGGGCGTCTCCGGCACCTGGCGCGACCTGACCGACTCCGTCAACTCGATGGCGGGGAACCTCACCGCCCAGGTCCGGGCGATCGCCCACGTCGCCACCGCCGTCGCGGGCGGCGACCTGTCGAAGAAGGTCGACGTGGACGCCCGGGGCGAGATCCTGGAGCTGAAGACGACCATCAACACGATGGTCGACCAGCTCTCGGCCTTCGCCGACGAGGTGACCCGGGTGGCCCGCGAGGTCGGCACCGAGGGCAACCTCGGCGGCCAGGCCACCGTCCGGGGCGCCTCGGGCACCTGGAAGGACCTCACCGACAACGTCAACGTGATGGCCTCGAACCTCACCGGGCAGGTGCGTTCGATCGCCCAGGTCGCCACCGCCGTGGCCCGCGGCGACCTCTCCCGCCGGATCACCGTGGAGGCCAAGGGCGAGGTCGCCGCCCTCGCCGACACCATCAACACCATGGTGGACACCCTGTCCGCCTTCGCCGACGAGGTGACCCGGGTCGCCCGCGAGGTCGGCACCGAGGGCAGGCTCGGCGGCCAGGCCAGGGTGCCGAACGTGGCCGGGACCTGGAAGGACCTCACCGACAACGTCAACTCCATGGCGAACAACCTGACCGGACAGGTCCGGAACATCGCCCAGGTCACGACCGCCGTCGCCAACGGCGACCTGTCGAAGAAGATCGACGTGGACGCCCGGGGCGAGATCCTGGAGCTGAAGACGACCATCAACACGATGGTCGACCAGCTGTCCTCGTTCGCGGCCGAGGTGACCCGGGTGGCCCGCGAGGTCGGCAGCGAGGGCAGGCTCGGCGGCCAGGCCGAGGTCGAGGGGGTCTCCGGCACCTGGAAGCGGCTGACCGAGAACGTCAACGAGCTGGCGGGCAACCTCACCCGCCAGGTCCGCGCCATCGCCGAGGTCGCGAGCGCCGTCGCCGAGGGCGACCTCACCCGCTCGATCACCGTCGAGGCCTCGGGCGAGGTGGCCGAGCTCAAGGACAACATCAACGCCATGGTGGGCTCGCTGCGCGAGACGACGCGGGCCAACCAGGAGCAGGACTGGCTCAAGTCCAGTCTGGCCCGGATGTCCGCGCTGATGCAGGGCCACCGCGACCTGGCCGTCGTCGCCGAACTCGTCATGGACGAGCTGACCCCGCTCGTGGGCGCCCAGTACGGCGCGTTCTACCTGGCCGAGGAGGGTACCGGCGGCGTCGAGCTGGGCCTCGTCGGCTCCTACGGACGCCCCGCGGGCGACCGGGACCGGGTGCGCTTCCGGCTGGGCGAGTCGCTCGTCGGGCAGGCCGCCCGCAGCCGCCGCACCGTCACCGCCGAGAACGTCCCCGAGGACTACGTCACGATCTCCTCGGGTCTCGGCAGCACCTCCCGGGGCAGCCTCGTGGTGCTGCCGGTCGTCGTCGAGGAGCAGGTGCTCGGCGTCATCGAGCTGATGTCCTTCAGCCCCTTCACCTCCGTGCACCGGGACTTCCTGGAGCAGCTCATGGAGACCGTCGGCGTCAACCTGAGCACCATCGTCGCCAACGTCCGCACCGACGAACTCCTGGACGAGTCCCAGCGGCTGGCCGGCGAGCTCCGCTCGCGCACCGAGGAACTCCAGGTGCGGCAGGAGGAGCTCCAGCGCTCCAACGCCGAGCTGGAGGAGAAGGCGGCGCTGCTCGCCACGCAGAACCGCGACATCGAGGCCAAGAACCTCCAGATCGAGCAGGCCCGGCAGGAGCTGGAGGACCGGGCCCAGCAGCTCGACCTGGCCTCCACGTACAAGTCGGAGTTCCTGGCCAACATGAGCCACGAACTGCGCACCCCGCTCAACAGCCTGCTGATCCTGGCCCAGTTGCTGGCCCAGAACCCGACCCGCAACCTCACGGCCAAGCAGGTCGAGTACGCCGGCATCATCCACTCGGCCGGATCCGACCTGCTCCAGCTGATCAACGACATCCTCGACCTGTCCAAGGTGGAGGCCGGGAAGATGGACCTCAACCCGGAGCGCGTGCCGCTGCGCAAGCTCCTCGACTACGTCGAGGCCACGTTCCGCCCCCTCACCTCGCAGAAGAGCCTCGCCTTCACGGTCTCCACGGCCGCCGGCGTCCCCGTCGACCTCGTCACCGACGACACGCGGCTCCGGCAGGTGCTGCGCAACCTGCTGTCGAACGCGGTCAAGTTCACCGAGCACGGCAGCGTCGAGCTGCGCATCGAACCGGCGTCGGACGACGAGCTGCCCGTGGCCGTGCACCGCGGCGGCCCCGTCGTCGCCTTCCGGGTCGCCGACACCGGCATCGGCATCGCCCCCGAGAACCTGGAGGCCATCTTCGGCGCCTTCCAGCAGGCCGACGGGACGACCAACCGCAAGTACGGCGGCACCGGCCTGGGCCTCTCCATCAGCCGCGAGATCGCCCATCTCCTCGGCGCCGCCCTCACCGTCACCAGCGTGCCGGGCGAGGGCAGCACCTTCACCCTCTACCTCCCCGTCGCCCGCACCGACTTCGCCGAGCAGCCCGCCGCCGCCCCGCCGACGGACTCCCCGGCAGGGTCCGCCCTCCCGGCCCCCGCCCGGGACGGCGCGCTCGCGCTGCCCGGCGGCGCGGCCGCCCGGCCGCCCCGGCGCCTCCTCGTGATCGAGGAGCGCCCGCGCGGGCTCCTCGCCGTCGTCGCCGAGAACGCGGTCGGCCAGCTCTCGGCCGACGGCGGGCAGACGGGCCGGTCGGACATCGAACTGGTCGCGGTCGTCGGCCCCCAGGAGGCCGCCGCCGCACTCGCCACCCAGCCGTTCCACTGCGTCGTGCTCGACGTCGACATGGCGGACGGCGACGCCCTGCGCTTCCTGGACGCCATGGACGGGGACGAGGCGCTGCGCACCGTCCCCGTCCTCGCCCACAACAACCGCCGGCTCCCCGCCGACGAGGAGGGCGCCCTCCAGGACCTCGCCCGCCGCCGACCGCTGGAACTCCTCTCCAGCCTCGACGAGTTGCGCGAGCGGATCGCCCTGCACCTGTCCGCGGAGCAGCCCGGCGACGTCGTGCCGCTGGTGCGCGGCGACCACTGGGCGCCCGCGCCCCAGGCCGTCGACAGCACCCTGAGCGGCAGGACCGTGCTCGCCGTCGACGACGACGCCCGCAACCTGTACGCCCTCAGCGGCATCCTGGAGCTGCACGGCATCACGGTGCTGCACGCCGAGAACGGACGGAAGGGCATCGAGGCGCTGCTGGCGAACCCGGCCGTCTCCCTCGTCCTGATGGACGTGATGATGCCGGAGATGGACGGCTACACCGCGACCGCGCGGATCAGGGAGCTGCCCCAGTACGCGGACCTGCCCGTGATCGCCGTCACCGCGAAGGCCATGCCGGGCGACCGGGAGAAGAGCCTGGCGTCGGGGGCCAGCGACTACGTCACCAAGCCCGTCGACGCCGACGAACTCATCGCCTGCGTCAGCCGCTGGCTCGACGGAGGGTCGGCCTCGTGACCACTCCCCCGCCCATCGGCAGCGGCGTCCCGCACCCCGGCGACGACCTCCCGGCCGTCTCGGACACCGCAGCCGTCTCGGACACCGCGGCCGTCTCGGACACCGCGGCCGTCTCGGACGCCGCGGCCGTCTTGGACGCCGCGGCCGTCGACGGCCGGCTGGCCGCCACGGTGGAACGGCTGCGCGGCGAGGTGCGCGCCGCGCACGCGGCGGCCGAGGGCCGCGCCCTGATCGAACTCGCCAAGGGGGTCATCGTCGAGCGCCTGGGCTGCGGCCCGGCCCAGGCGGCCCGCCAGCTCGCGGAGCTCGCCGACCGGGCCGGACTGTCCCGGCTGGAGCTGGCCGCGGACATCATCAACCAGGCTGCCCGTGACCGGCTGGCCGAGACGACGGACGCATTCGTGAGAACGGCCGTCGCCGAGCCCCCGGCCGGCGCCGCCGCCTCGGTCGCCGTGCGGCTGCGCACGGCGGAGAGCGCGGCGCTCAGCGCCGGCGACACCCAGGCCGTCGCCGAGTCCCTGCTCCGGCATGCCCTCGAACCGCTGGGCGCGGTCGCCGTCGCGATCTGGACCACCGGTCCGGACACGTCGCTGAGCCTGCGCGGGCACGCCGGCTTCGGCCTCGACGAGGCGGCCCGCTGGCACTACGTGCCGCCGGGCGTGACCACCGCGGCCCGCCAGGCGCTGATCGGGCGGCGAACCGTCCGCCACGCCTCCCTGGCGGCCTCGGGCATCCCCTCCATCGGCCGCGGGCGGCATCCCGACGGCGGCCGGGTCGTCGTCCCCGCCGGGACCGGCGGCCGCATCCACGGCGTCCTGGAGATCTGCTGGGCCCGCCCGCTCGACCCCCTGCCGCAGGTCGTGGAGCGCCAGATCGAGGCCCTCGCCGAGCTCTGCGCCCACACGCTGGAGGCCCTGCCCGAGGCGTCCCCCGGGGGCTTCCTCGTCCCCGACGGCCTCCCGGTCCCCGGCGGGGAGAGTGCGGCGGCGCTGGCCGAACTCTCGGACGGGCTCTACGACCCCGCCCTCGTCCTGACCCCCCCACCTGGACGAGGCGGGGAAGCTCGTCGACTTCCGCATCCGGCATGCCAACGCGCACTTCCAGGACCCGGCCGGACGGCCCCGCGGCGCTGTCGACGGAGCCCTGCTCCTGGAGGCGTACCCGGCGACGGCGGGCGGCAGCGAACTCTTCGAACGGATCGAGCGGGTCTACGCCACCGGGGAGCCGTTCCGCGCCCGCCGGGTCCGGCTCACGGCCCTGGTCGACCAGGTGCCGCTCGCCTCGCTCGCCGACATCAGCATCAGCCGGTACGGCGCGGGCGTCCTGTTCATCTGGCGCGTCGAGGACGAGTCGGCGCGCCTCGCCAGCCTCCTCCAGCACGCCCAGCGCCTGGGCCGGGTGGGGGCCTTCGAGGAGGACCTCGTCACCGGTGGCATCACCTGGCACAGCCAGCTGTACGAGCTCTTCGGCCGCGCGACGACGGAGCCGCCGGTCGCCCTGCGCGACCTCGCCGACCACGTCCACCCCGACGACGCCGCCACCGTCCGGCGCTTCCTCCAGAAGGTGCTGCACCAGCGACGGGTGGGCTCCGCCGCCTTCCGCATGCTCCGCCACGACGGCGTCACCCGGCACATCCGGGTGACCGCCGAACCCGCCCCGGGCGGCGACGGCGGTCTCCAGACCGTCCGGGGCGCGTACCAGGACATCTCGGCGCAGCACTGGACCGAGGTCGCCCTCACGGCCACCCGCGACCGGCTGGCGGCGACGGAGGAGGCGGCCGAGGAACGCAACCGGCTCACCCTCCAGCTCCAGCACGCGATCATGCCGCCGGCCATGCCGCCGCTGGACGCGCCGGGACTCGACGTGGCCGTGCGCTACCGGCCCGCGGAGTCCGATTCCCTGGTCGGCGGCGACTGGTACGACGCGGTCGTGCTGCCGTCCAAGAAGGTGCTCCTGTGCGTCGGGGACGTGGCCGGCCACGGCGTGGAGGCCGCCACCGGCATGGTGGTGCTGCGCAACGCCCTGCGCGGCCTGGCCGTCACGGGCGCGGGCCCGGGGCAGCTGCTGTCCTGGCTCAACAGCGTCGCCCACCACCTCACCGCCCAGGTGACGGCCACCGCCGTCTGCGGCGTCTACGACCCGGAGAGCCGTACGCTGCGCTGGGCCCGCGCGGGACACCTCCCGCCGGTGCTGGTGCGCGGGGAGGATGCGCTCGACCTGCCGCTCCTGCGCGGGGTGCTGCTGGGAGCGCTCGCGGAGACCGAGTACGAGGAGGCGGAGCTGCGGCTCGAACCCGGCGACACGGTGCTGATGTACACCGACGGGCTCGTCGAGCGGCGCGACACCGCCGTCCACGATTCCGTCGCCCAGCTGCTCGCCGTCGCCCGGCAGCGGTCCGACAGCCTCGAACACCGGCTGGACCAGCTGCTCGCGCGCAGCAAGTCGGACACGGACGACGACACGTGCGTGGTCGGCGTCCAGGTGTTCTGACCCCGCCCGCCCCGAGACCGGCCCCTCCCCCACGGAAAGCAGGAGACATGTCCGAGCGTGAACCGAACCTTGATGTCGACGTCGAGATCCGCGACGGCCGCACGGCGGTGCTGACCGTGGCGGGCGAGCTGGACATGGAGACGGCCGACCGGCTCCAGGAGCTGCTGACGGAGCAGTTCGGTCAGGGGCGGCGCCGCCTCGTGCTGGACCTGTCCGCGCTCGACTTCATGGACTCCTCGGGGCTGAACGTCCTGATCCGGGCGGTCAACAAGGCGCGGCAGAGCGACGGCGACCTGTACCTCGCCGCGCCGACCCCGGCCGTGCGCCGCATCCTGGAGATCACCGGCGTGACGACGACCATCCCGCCGCACGACGCCGTGGCGGACGCGCTGGCCGCGGCCGGCGGCACGAGATAGCGGACGGACCGCCCGTTCCCGTGCACAGGGACCGGGCGCAGGGAAGAGGAAGAGGAAGAGGAAGACCGTGCGCGAGATCGCCGAGATCGAGCAGGCGCTCCGCCGGGCGGCCCCCCACCGGCTCGTGGGAGTCGTCGAGGACGCCCTCAGGGAGCACGGGGTGCTGCGGGTGGAGCTGCGCATGGCCGACTACGGCCTGCGGACGCTCCAGCTCGTCGGGGACGTTCCCGGGGCGGACCCGTCGGTGCCGATCCACGACAGTCCCCAGGGGCGCGCCTTCGGTGCCCAGGAGCCGTACGTGGCCCGGGAGTCCGGGGCGCTCCGGCTCCACCTGCCCGTCACGGTCCGCGGGGACCGGCTGGGGGTGCTGACGGCCGAGCTGCCTCCGCGGGCCGACGTCGGGCAGCTGCTGCCGGGGCTCGCCCAGCTCTGCGAGGCGCTCGGCCACGAGATCCTGGTGGCGGAGCGCGACACGGACCTGTACGTCCTGGCGCGGCGCGCGACCCGGCTCACGCTCGCGGCGGAGATGCAGTGGCAGCTGCTGCCCGGCCGTTCCTGCGCCCGTCCCGAGTTCGCCCTGGCCGCCCATCTGGAGCCCGCCTACGCGATCTTCGGCGACAACTACGACTGGTCGGTCTCGGACGGCCGGCTGACGCTGACGGTCACCAACGGCATGGGAGAGGGCATCGAGGCCGCCCTGCTGACGAACCTCGCGATCAACGCGCTCCGCAACGCCCGCCGGGCCGGCCTCCCCCTGGCCGACCAGGCCGCGCTGGCGGACCAGGCCGTGTACGCCCAGTACCGGGGCGAGTCCTTCGTGTCGGTGCTGCTGCTCTGCTTCGACCTGGCCACGGGTGAGGTGGAGGCCGTGGACGCCGGCTCGCCCCGGCTGTGGCGACAGCGGGGACAGGCGGTGGAGCCGGTCGGCTTCGAGGCGCAGCTGCCCCTCGGCATGTTCGAGGAGACCGTGTACGTACCGGAGCGGTTCTCGGTGCGGCCGGGCGACCGGCTGCTGTTCGGGAGCGACGGCGTGTACGCGGCCGTCTCGCCGGCCGGGGAGAGCTACGGGGACCGGGCGCTGGCCCGCGCGCTGCGGGGGACGAGACTGCTGCCGCCCACGCACGTGCCGCAGGCGGTGCTCCGGGAGCTCGCCGCCCACCACGGCGGCAACCCGCTGGAGGACGACGCCCTGGTCGTGTGCCTCGACTGGCACGGCACCCCGTCAACAGTTGCCGTATGACAACTGTATCCTTGGGGCAACAACCGGGCGGCGCCCGGAAGGACGCGTCGAGGACGACCAGAGGTGGCAATGAGGACATGGGGTGTGCGCCCGGCCGGAGCCGGCGGCGCGCGGGGGTCAGGCCGAACTGACGTCCTTCAGCGGAGTGCGGGCGCGTGACGAGGCGGCTGCTCCGCCCCCTCCCAGCGCGTCCTGGAAACCCGTGAGCCCCCTCAGCAGCGCCTTGCGGCTCGTCGGCGACATGTCCGCGATGACCGCGAGCAGGGCCTCCTCGCGCTGGGCCCTGAGGTCCCGCAGGTACGCCTTGCCGTGCGCGGTCAGGTGCAGCTCCAGCTGCCGGCGGCTCACGGGGCTGGGCAGCCGCTGCACGAAGCCCAGCGCCTCCAGCCGGTCGCACATGCGGCTCACCGAGGGCGGGGCGGAGCCGAGCAGCTCCCCCAGGGTGCGCAGGCTGATCCCCTCCTCGCGGTCCAGGCTGTACAGCACGCGCAGCTGACTCGCCGAGACGGGTGTCG
This sequence comes from Streptomyces showdoensis, assembly GCF_039535475.1. Classification (NCBI taxonomy): domain Bacteria; kingdom Bacillati; phylum Actinomycetota; class Actinomycetes; order Kitasatosporales; family Streptomycetaceae; genus Streptomyces; species Streptomyces showdoensis. The sequence continues at coordinate 119,618 of NZ_BAAAXG010000006.1, forward strand.
ACGACACCATGTCCCGGCCGCGCTCCCACAGCACCTCCAGCAGCTCGATGAGCTCCCGGGCGGACTCTGCCGCCCGCTGCGGCTCCCGTGGCGGCGGGGCGGAGTTGCTCGTCATGCCTGCCGACCCTCCTCGGACGTCCGGGCCCGGGGACAGCGGCCTAGCGACGGACCGGTCATCTCCACATCTCTCCAGAAGGCGGTACGGATCCGGTGGATCGACACGTGACAGTGGAAGGCGCACTGCGCGGGGCGGCACCACACCTCCTCCTGGACTCCCTCCGTACCAGTCTCGCGCGGCTGTACGCCGCGACCTCCGCCGATCTGCTGCTCGTCGACTACGGATGCACGAGCCTGCGCCCCGTGGAGCCCGTCCAGGCCCCTGCCGGGATCTCGCACACGCCCGTGGACGCGGGCCCCGCCGGCCGCGTCTTCCGCACCCAGCAACCATATCTTTTCCGTGATGTCGGGCCCACGGCGACCGTTTACCTGCCCATCACGGTCCGCGGAGAACGGTTCGGCGTCCTGGTCGTGGTCCTGCCCGCCGAGCGCTCCGCGCCGGAGACCACCGCGAGCCTCGCCCGGGTCGCCGAGACCCTCGGGCACGCCCTGCGCGTCGCCGACCGCCACACCGACCTGTACCGGCGCACCCGCAGGACGCACCCCCTCAGCATCGCGGGAGAGATGCAGTGGGACACCCTGCCGGGCCGGGCCTGCGCCGGACCCGCCTTCGACCTCCACGCCCACTGGGAGCCCGCCTACGCCTCCGGGGGACACCTCCTCGACTGGAGCGCCACCGAGCGCGAGCTCGTGATCGTCGTCGCCGACGGCGCCGGCCCCGGCACCCCGGCCGCCCTGGCGAGCACCCTCGCCCTGATGGCGGTCCGCAACGCCCGGCGGGCCGGGCTCGACCTGGTGGCCCAGGCCAGCCTCACCGACCAGGCGCTCTACGGGCAGTACCGCGGCCGGCACCCGCTCTCCGCCCTGCTGCTCCGCCTCGACCTCGCCACCGGCGAGGCCGAGGCGGTGGACGCCGGGTCGCCGACGCTCTGGCGCCTCCGCCCCACCGGGACCGAGCGCATCGACCTGGACCGCCAACTGCCCCTGGGCATGTTCGAGGACACCGTCTACGCTCCCCAACGCCTGCGCCTCCTGCGCGGCGACCGGCTGGTCTTCGTCGCCCACGGCGCCGGGGAGCCGACGGCCGGCGGCGGGGACGAGGCACCGGACGGTCCCGTCGCCCGCGCCCTCACCGCCGTACGCCACCGGAAGGGCGCGGAGGTCCCCCGGGCCGTCGTACGGGCGCTGCGCGACGCCCGCCGTGGCGCGTCGGCCCCCGTCCTCGTACTCTGTCTCGACTGGCGCGGCCACCGGCCCGGCACGCCGGACGGGGGACGGCACGGGGCGACCGGGCCGGCGTCCCCTTGACGCTCTCCCCGCGGGGTGATCCGTGGGGCGTGCGGTGTGAGAACCATGAAGAGGGGAAAGGCGGGTACGAGGAACCCAGCCACCGGCCCAGGACGAGGGGAGCACCAGCGCCATGACGGACGCGATCACCGCGGAGCGAGCGGTCCCGGAGCCCCTGCTGTCCGCGGGCGTCGTCTACGGCGACGCCTCCCGGGGCGGGGCGATCGCGTCGGCGCGTGCCTTCACGGCCGAATTCCTCGCGGCCGCCCCCGCCGTGCTGCGCGGACCCGTCGGCGACGAGCGCGTCGAGCTCGCACAGCTGGTGGTCAGCGAACTGGTGACCAACGCGATCCGGCACACCGCCGGCCCCTGTCGACTCCTGCTCGAACTGGGCCACGACGCGCTGGAGATCTCGGTCTTCGACCAGGAGGCCGCCGCTCCCGTACCCCGCGGGCACGACCCCCGCCGCATCGGCCAGCACGGCGTCGAGATCGTCGTCGCCGTCTGCGAGAGCCTGACCGTGGAGCCCGCCCCCGCGGGGAAGCGGGTCCGCGCCCGCCTCTCCCTGCTGCCGGAGCCCGCCGACCCGGCGCCCCCGCGGAGCCGGCGAACGCCCTGACGCACCGGCGGCCTCACCGGCCCGCCCCGCGCGGTACGCCCCCCGGGGGCCGGGGGGCGTGATCCTCCGGCCGGTCACCGGCGGTCGTCCGCCCGCAGACGCGCCCGGCGCGTCAGCGCGCGCCGCTCGGCCTCGGTCAGGCCGCCCCACACGCCCGACGGCGGGTGCGGCTGCTGCGCCAGGGCCGAGCGCAGGCACGGTTCGCGGACCGGGCAACGCCGGCAGACCCTCTTGGCCTCCTCCGCCTGGGCGAGCGCGGGGGCGCCGGTGCCCACCGGGAAGAACAGATCGGGGTCGACCTCCTGGCAGGCCGCGGCCGCACGCCAGCCGTCCATATGAGCCTCCTGGCACATGAGTGGGGATTCGTGTCCCCGTCCGCCTGACCGTTCGGCGAGCCGTGAAACCCGCACGGCGCCGCTCCGGCCCGCGTCACCGCGGACCACGCCGCGGACCGCGCGGGACGGGCGCCACGCTCCACCACGCCATCGCCACACCGACACCGAACACCAGGACCAGCAAGACCGGCACGGCGGAATCCTTCCGGGAGCGGACCGCGTTCAGGCTGCGACTGACCCCGAACACCCCGCCGAAACGCCTTCCCCCGTCATGAATCCGAAGCATCGGGGAACGCGGAAGGAGGGAGTGACGTCCACGCCTGTTCCCCAGGCTGGGCCCGTCCGCCAGTAGTCGCACACGGAGGAAGTCGAGGGTGTTCTCGGTCGAGGTCAGACAGGAGGAACGGGGCACGGTACTGGTGCTCCGCGGCGAGTTGGACTTCGACAGCGCCGTCCAACTGGACGAGGCGGGGCACCGGGGCCCGGGCGCCGCCGCGTCGGGGCCCGTCGTGGTGGACCTCGCCGCCCTGACCTTCTGCGACTCCAGCGGCATCAGCGCCCTGCTGAGGCTCTACCGGGACCTGTCCGCCCAGGGCAGGGCCCTCCGGCTCGCCGCCGTCCCGCCCACCGTCCGGCGGCTGTTCACCCTGACGGGCCTCGACCAGATCTTCACCGTGCACGCCGACGTGCACGAGGCACTCGCGGCGGCACCGGCCGGGCCGGACACCGCACCCGGAGCCGGAGCACCGGCGCCACAGAACAGGAAAGAGAGCGCATGAGGCGCGTACCGGGTCAACATCCCCACCGGCCCGAACCGGCGAAGGACTCCGGTCGCGCCGCCGTCGACCCGGCGGACGACGACCTCAGAGCCCTGTTCGGCGAGACCACCGCCGTCTTCGCCTCCCTCGCCGGCCCGGCGCACCTGGTCGAGAGCGCCAACCCGGCCTTCTTCAGCGCCATCGGCGCCGGCCCGCGCGTCCGCACCGGCGTCCCCCTCGGACAGCTGCTGCCCGGGCCCGCCGGCCAGGGACTCATCGGACTCCTCGACCGGGTCTACCGGTCCGGCGCCCCCCGCACCGGACGCGACGCCCGGGTCCTCCTCGACGACGGGGCCGAGCCGCGGGAGGCCTTCTTCGACTTCAACTACGAGCCGCGCGTCGACTCCGGCGGCAACGTCACCGGCGTCCGGGTCATCGGGGTCGAGACGACACAGGTCAGGCAGGCCCAGCGGTTCACGGCGGAGCACCGCGCCCTCCTGGAGCAGATCGCCCGGCAGGCACCGCTGCGCGAGGTCCTGGACGGCATGGTCCGCGCGATAGAGGAACTGTCGCCGGAGGACCTCGTCGTCTCGGTGCTCCTCGCCGACCAGGAGGGCCGGCGCCTGGTGCACGGCGCGGCTCCCAGCCTGCCCGACTTCTACAACCGGGCCGTCGACGGGATCGCGATCGGCGAGGGCGCCGGGTCCTGCGGCACCGCCGCGCACCGCCGCGAGACCGTCATCGTCGGAGACATCGCCGCGGACCCGCTGTGGGACGACTTCCGCGACCTGGCGGGACGGGCCGGCCTGGCCGCCTGCTGGTCCACCCCCGTCCTGGGACGCGACGGCTCGGTCCTGGGCACCTTCGCGATGTACCACCGCACCCCGAGACTCCCCCAGGCGGCCGACCTGGCCCTCGCCCGCCTCTTCGCCGACACCGCGGCCCTCGCCGTGGAGCGGCAGCAGGCCGAGGCCGCCCGCAGCGCCGCCGAGGCCCGTGAGCGGGCGGCCCGCGAGGACCTCGCCTTCCTCCTCCAGGCCAGCACCGCCCTCACGGTCGACCTCGACGCCGTCCAGACCCTGGAGCGACTCGCCGCCTCCTGCGCCCCGCGCCTGGCACCGCTGTGCGCCGTCGACGTGGTGGAGAACGGGCGCCTGCGCCGGGTCGCCACGGCCGCCCCGGACGAGCGCCGGCGGGAGGTCCTCGCCTCGCACATCCCGGTCTACGACTCCGACGACGACGCCGTCGCCCGGGTCCTCGCCACGCGCGCGAGCGAGGTCGCCCGGCGCGCCCCCACCGGGCCCGGCCCCTGGCAGGACCTCGGCGTGACCGGCTACCTCTGCATCCCGCTGCTGGACCGGGGCACCGCCTTCGGCACCGTGACGCTGCTCTCCACCGAGGCGGAGCCCTTCGACGGGCACCGCGTGGCCCTCGCCGAGGAGCTGGCCCGGCGCGCCGCCTCGGCCGCCCGCAACGCCCGCCAGTACACCCACCGGGTGACCCTCGCCCGGGACCTCCAGGCCGGGCTGCTCATGCCCGAACTCCCCGACGTGCCCGGCGCGGACGTCGCCACCTCCTACCACCCCGCCGGGGAAGGCCTCGACATCGGCGGCGACTTCTACGACGTCTTCCCGCTGGACGACGGGCGGTGGGCCTTCCTCCTCGGCGACGTCTGCGGGCGCGGAGCCATCGCCGCCACCACCACCGCGCTCGTCCGCCACACCGCGCGCGCCGTCGCACCCCTCCTGCCCGGCCCCGAGGACGTCGTCGCCGCCGTCAACCGGGCCCTCGTCAACCGCCCGGGCAGTCACGGAACCGGCTTCGTCACCCTCGTCTACGGCCGGCTGACCCCCACCGGGCACGGACTGGACGTCGAGCTGGTCCGGGCCGGTCACACCCTGCCCCTCCACCTCGACACCCGCCACACCACCCGCCTCGTCGACGCCCCCGGATCCCTGCTCGGCATCTCCGCCGAGACCGACGTCGTCTCCCGGACCCTCCACCTCGACCCGCACGAAAGCCTGCTGCTCTACACCGACGGCATCACGGAGGCCCGCGACGACTCGGGCGAGCAGTTCGGAGAGAAACGGCTCGCCGAGGCCGTCGCCGGGGCCCCGCCACGCCCCTCCGCCCAGCAGGTCGTCGACGCCCTCACCGGCGCGGTGCGCGACTTCACGGGCGGACAGGACATCGACGACGACCGGGCGGTCCTCGTCCTCACCGCCACCTGAGCACCGCTTCCGTGAAGCACCTGTGCCGGAATCGTGGGGATCGTGCGGGGCCGGGCCGGATGCGTACCCCAGGAGGCGGGCTCGCTTGATGTGCGGGGCCCCCTGCGCGAGGGTGGGAGGACGAGCTGTCGTCGAGTGGGAAGGTGGCGGTCCAGGACGCGCGGGCCACGCTTATGACTGTTTTCGAGGACGAGTCCAGCCGCTCCCGTGAGTCCGCGGAAGCGAGGAACCTCCGGTGGCGCGGTTCGCCGCACCCTGCGGTGGTGGCCGACCGCGAGGGCGGCGTCGTGGAGTTCAACGCCGCCGCGGCCGACCTCTTCCCGCGACTGGGGGTCGGCAAGGGACTGGACGAAGCCGTCCCGCGATGGCTCGCCGACGCCCACCGGCGGCTGGCCCACCCGACCGGCGCACCCGCCGGGGCGGCACCCGCCCCGCTGCGCGGCTGCCACGAGGGCAGGCTGCTGAGGGCCCACCCCACCGGGTCCGGCCACGGCGACGTGGCGTGGTGGCTGGTCGACGACTCCGACCTGACGGCCGCGCAGGACGCCCTGCGCACCGAACGGGAGCGCCACGCCATCCTGGCCGAGGCCTCCACCCAGCTGCTGGCCTCGCTCGACCCCGACCGCTGCCTGGAGAAGGCGGCCCTGCTCGCCGCCGACCATCTCGGCGACGCGGCCCTCGTGATCTCCCCGCCCGGGATGCGGAACCGCTCCACCGTGGTCACCGCCATGGCCGGGGGTTTCGAGCGGACGCAGCTCACCCTGGACCCGGCCGTCGTGCCCGGTCTCACCGAGGCGCTCCGGGGTTTCCCGCCGGTGCCCGCCCGCTGGATCGACCCGGCCGAACTGCCGTCCTGGGCCGTGCCCGAGGGCTTCGGGGGGACCCCGGGGTCCGCCGCCATCACCCCGCTGGCCGGCCACGGCGTGCCCGCGGGCGCCCTGGTCCTGCTGCGGCGCGGCGGACGGCGGGCCTTCGACGCCTCCGAGGAGCACTTCGCCCGGCTGTTCGCCGCCCGCGCGGGCGCCGCCCTCTCGGCCGCGCGCCTCTACGCCGAGCAGGACCGCGTCACCCGTGCGCTGATCGCCGAACTCCTCCCGCCCCGACTCCACCGCGTCGACGGCGTCGACTTCGCCGGCGGCTACCGCACGTCCCGGGACACCGACCGGCTCGGCGGCGACTTCTACGACGTGCACCCCGGCAGCGACGACGGCCGCGACACGCTCGCCGTCCTGGGCGACGTGTGCGGCAAGGGGCTCGACGCCGCCGTGCTCACCGGCCGGATCCGCAGCACCGTGCAGGCCCTGCTGCCCCTCGCCGGCGACCACCAGGACGTCCTGCGGCTGGTCAACGGCGCCCTGCTGACCGCCCGGCACACCCGCTTCGCCACCCTGGTCCTGGCCTCGGTGCGGCGCACGGGCGGCCGGGTGCGGCTCCGGCTCACCAGCGCCGGCCACCCCCGCCCGCTCGTCCTGCGGGCCACGGGAGAGGTGGAGGAGGCCGACACCGGCGGGACCCTGGTGGGCGCGCTCCCCGTCGTCACCAGCCGGTCGGCGACCGTGGACCTCTCCCCCGGCGAGACCTGTCTGCTCTACACGGACGGGATCACGGAGGCCCGGGGCGGGCCGCTCGGCCCCTCCCTGTTCGGTGAGGACCGGCTGCGCTCCGCGCTCTCCGAGTGCGCGGGGCTCCCGGCGGAGGCCGTCGTCGAGCGCGTACAGACGGTCGCCGGGGACTGGGTGGGCGACGGCCCTCACGACGACATGGCGGTCGTCGCCATCACCGCCCCGCACACCGCCCATCTGTCCGCGGTGAACGGCCGCACCCGGGGCAGGTACACGGCCTGAGCACGCGGACCGCCGCCCCGGCCGACGTCCTCGTTCCCTGACGGGCCTTCACGGCCTTCACCACATCGCGACACCATCGGCGCATCCGCCACGACGGCACGAGGTGTAACAGGTTCGGGACGGGACAAGCGGACACCGCACCCGCTCGCTGACAGCCCTCAGCCGGAGGTTCTCATGCCCCAGCCCCACGTCGCACCGCTCCCCGCACCGCGCGGCCTCATCCAGTCGATGGCCATGGACCTGTTCACCGCGGACGCGGCGGTCCCGATCGACACCACCGTCGGCTACGACTCCCGCGACCCGCATGCCCTGAGCATCGCCTTCCACCTCCTCGGCGAGGACCCCGTGGTGTGGCGCGTCGACCGCGAGATGATCCTCACCGGATCGCTCGGCCCCACCGGCGACGGCGAGGTCCGGGTCCGGCCCACCCCCGACGGCGGGCTCCTGCTCCGGCTCGGGCCGCCGGCCCAGTGCGCCGTCGTCCGCTGCCGGCAGGAGACGATCGGCCGCTTCGTGCGCGAGACCTTCGTCCTGGTGCCGGAGGGCACGGAGGAACACCACATCGACTGGGGTCCGCTGCTCGCGTCCCTGGGGCACTGAGGTGCGGCGGGAAGCGGCTCCCTCAGCCGGGACGGCCGGGGCCGGCCGGACGGAAACAGGCCGTGACGTCCTTGCCCCGCGGGCAGGGGCGGGTCCCCACGTCGTCGGCGAGGGCGTCGACCAGGAGCAGTCCGCGGCCGCCCAGCGCGCCGTCGTCCGGGCTGCGCTGCTCGGGCACCCGCGGGGAGGCGTCGTGCACGGTGACGTGCAGGCACTCCTCGTCCCAGGTGAGGATCAGCTGGGCGTCGCTGCGGGCGTGCACATGGGCATTGGTGACGAGTTCGGAGACCGCCAGCACGACGGAGTCCGCCACGCCGGGGGCGGTACGGTCCCAGCCGAGCGCCACCAGGTGCCGGCGCGTCCAGTCGCGGGCCGTCTTCACGCTGCTGCCCAACGGCAGCGAGCGCGCCCAACCGACGGCCCTCATCGAGGGGTCCCGTGTCATGTCTCTCCTCCTGAGGATCGGTCAGGCATTCCGTCTGCCCCTCGCGGGGCGGGGAAAACCGATCGGAAACTCATGCGGATTCGACAGGTCTGAACGTGAGAAGTCGGGGTAGGCGGCCAGTCGGGGGCCCGTGCGTCCCCATGAAGAAGACACGTGAAAGGAGACAGGTGTGACGGTCACCACGATGTCGACGGCGGGAGTCGGGTCCGGAACACGGGCGCTGCCGGAGATCCCGGACACGTTGGCGGTCGCACCCAGGGACGCGAGGACCCTGTCGAAGGTCTTCTTCCGGGAGCTCGCGACGCTGGAGGAGGGGACGCACGCGTACCAGTACGCGCGGAACACCCTCATCGAGATGAACATGAGCCTGGTCCGCTACGCCGCCGGGCGCTTCCGGCACCGCGCCGACGAGATGGAGGACATCGTCCAGGTCGGCATGATCGGCCTGATCAAGGCGATCGACCGGTTCGAGCTGTCGCGCGAGGTCGAGTTCACCACCTTCGCGGTTCCGTACATCGTCGGCGAGATCAAGCGGTTCTTCCGGGACACCTCCTGGGCGGTGCACGTTCCCCGCAGGCTCCAGGAGGCGCGCGTGGAGCTGGCCAAGGCGACCGAGGAACTGAGCACCCGTCTGGGACGGATGCCGACGGTCAAGGAACTGGCCGAGCTGATGAGCCTCAGCGAGGAGGAGGTCACCGAGGCGCGGCTGGCTTCCAACGGCTACAACTCCTCGTCGCTCGACGCCGCGCTGAGCGGCGAGGACGAGGACAGCGACGCCTCGCTGGCCGACTTCATCGGCACCGAGGACCCCGCCATGGAGCTGGTGGAGGACTTCCACTCGCTGGCCCCGCTCATCGCCGACCTCGACGAGCGCGACCGCCGGATCATCCACATGCGGTTCGTCGAGGAGCTGACCCAGGCGCAGATCGGTGAGCGGCTGGGCTGCTCGCAGATGCACGTCTCGCGGCTCCTCTCGCGCACCGTGAAGCGCCTGCGCGAGGGCCTGCTGGGCACCGGCACCGACTGATCCGAGCGCCCCGAACGGCTCCGGGGTTCCCGCACCGGAAGTGACCGGTGCGGGAACCCCGGAGCCGTTCTCCTCTCCGTTGCAGACGTCGACGATCCGGTACGTCCCGTGGCCCGGCACGAGGTCGCGTCCGGGGACACGCGGACCGACACGGAGGCGTCGGTCCGCGTGTCCCCGGACGGCCGGCTTCGGGAGCGGTCGACCCCGGTCAGACGAAGGTCACGGTGACCCGCTCGAAGCCCAGGCCCCGCAGCAGTTCCCGCAGCATCGCGGCGGTGTTCCGTTCCGCCCGGGACGTCAGGTCGGACGCGCGGGCCGCGTCGCCGATGCGCTGGGCGGCGAGGACGTGGACGGCCTGTTCGCTCGCGGGGTTGTCCGAGAAGAGATCCCCGATCCGGTCGAGCAGACCGCGCTGCTTCGACACGGCGTACGACTTCTCCGGATCGAGCGCCGGGTCGGCCAGCCGGGCGTGCGGCAGCCGTACGGTGGCCTCGGTCCGGTCGGCGTCGACGCTCACGGCGCCGTCCCCGAGGCCGCCGAAGTCGACGTACGCGGCGACGTCGCCGCTCGCCACGTAGAGGGTGCGGGTGCCCCGGATCGCGTCGGGCAGGAACCGCGCGTCGTGCTCCAGGTCGACCACCACCTGGTAGGTCCCCGCCGCCCCCTCGTACCGGCTCAGGTCCTGGACGGACTTCAGGACGGCGGGGCCGGAGCGGTCCCGCACCTCCGTCCCGAAGACGGTCAGGCCCGGAAGCCGGAAGAACTGGCCGATCAGCATGAGGGCGACGGCGAGCACCAGCAGCGCACCGGCGACGATGCGCCACCGGCCCCCGGTGCGCCGCCCCGAAGGGCCGGCCGGCGCGGGTCGGTTGTCCGTTTCTTCTTCTCCCATGGGGGCCGGTTGCCCGAGTTCGCCGTGCGCACACTCAACTCACTTGTAAATGCTACGAGTTGTGGCACGAGGGGCGGTTGTTGCGGCGGTGGGGGTCCGGGCGGAGCCGCGGCGCATGACGTCCCCGGGCGCGGGTATGCGGGGTCCGATCGCACGAGGACACCCAGGGGAGGAGACGGCTCATGTTCGGTCGGAGAGTTCCGAGAAGGGTGCCGAAGGAACGGGACGCCGATGCCGCCGGCGGGGACGAGGGTACGGGGAGAGGTGTGCGGCGCGCGGACGACGGGGCACGGTCCGCCGGGAGCCCGGAGCCTGGGGACGCCGCCACCGCGGCGCCCCGTGCCGAGGCCCCGGTCCCCCGCGGGCCGGGCCGCTTCGTGCGGGCGCTCGTCGCCCTCACGGCCCTGGCCGGCATGGTGGCGTTCGCCGTGGTCCTGGCCCGGCTGACGCTGGAGGCCTCGCCGGCGTCCGTGCCCCTCACCCACGACAACCTGACGCCCGGTCGCTCGATCGAGGCGTACCTCAGCCGGCCCGCGTTCCTGGACACCGTCAAGCAGCTCGGGGGCAACGTCCTCCTCGGCGTCCCCTTCGGGATCCTGCTGCCCCTGCTGTCCCGCAGGGCCCGCGGCTTCCTCCGGGTCGCGCTCCTCACCGCCGCCGCCATGCTGCTCGTGGAACTGGTGCAGGGGGCGCTCGTGACGGGCCGCGCCTTCGACGTCGACGACGTCCTCCTCAACACGACGGGCGCGCTGCTCGGGTACCTGACCGTCGGCCGGCGGCTGGGCCGGGCCGTGCACCCCCGCACCCGCCCCCGCTGGTGGCGGGGCCGGCGTCCGGCCGACACCTCGGCGTGACGCCGGGACCGTCCGCACCGGCCCTCACGGCGCGGACCGCGTCCCCGGCGCAGGACCGGAGCCCCTAGAGTCGTACGCGTGGACGACATCGGCATCATCCCGCGGGAGTTCGGCCGGGACCGGGCGCCGTCCGGGCTGCCCGTGGGCGCCGAGGTGTGGCTGGTGCCGCCCGGGGCCGTCGCGGCCGGCGGGGCGGCGGGGGTGCTCGACGCCGAGGAGCGGGACCGGGCGGCGCGGTTGCGGCGGGCCGCGGACCGGGAGGTGTACGTCGCCGCGCACACGGCGCTGCGGGTGCTGGCCGGCGGGTACCTCGGGCGGGCGCCCGGGGCGGTCGTGTTCGCGCGCCTGGACTGCCCCGGGTGCGGCGGGCCGCACGGGCGGCCGGTCCTCGCCGAGCGGGGGGACGCCCTGCACTTCTCGCTCTCGCACAGCAAGGGCCTCGCCCTGGTCGCGTTCGCGCCCGTCCCGGTCGGCGCGGACGTCGAGGCCGTGCCCGAGGCGGGGACGGTCGGCCAGGTGGCGGACTCGCTGCACCCGGCCGAGCGGAGCGAACTCGCCCTGCTCGCCGGCGCCGAGCGCGCCGCGGCCTTCACGCGCTGCTGGACCCGCAAGGAGGCCTACCTGAAGGGGACGGGGCAGGGCCTGTCCGGCACCGGGTTCGCCGACACGTTCGTGGGCACGGGCGCGCGTCCGCTGCCCGTCCCCGGCTGGACGCTCACCGACGTGCGGGTCCCGCAGGGCTTCGCGGGCGCCTGCGCGGTGCGCACGGGGGCCGGGGCGGCGGGACCGGCGGGGTAGGCGCCGGGGGCCGCGGCCCCCGGTGGTCCCGGTCTCAGCGGCTGCGGCAGCGACCGCGCCGACGGCTCAGCGCGTGCGCAGCGCGGGGAACCCCTCCGGGAGCGGGACGCTCTCGTCCCCCTCCGCCGCCACGACCCACGCGGCCCCGTCGGCGACGACGGAGGGCCGCGTGCCGTGCTCGGAGCGGCGCCGGGTGAGGGGGGCGCACACGAACTCGTCGGGCTCCGGGACCGGCAGCCGCAGCGTCTCGGCGGTCGCCCTGCCCCGCGGGGTGCCGGTCAGGAGCAGCAGGCCCTCCTCGCGGAGCGCGGCGCCCGCGAGGCGCACCGTCCGCATCGGGTCCGTCGCCCGGATCAGGGCGCGCAGCGCGGAGGCGGGCACCGTGCGGAACCGGACCCGGCGGAAGAGTTCGGCCACGCGGGAGACGTCGTCGGGTCCGGCGAGGATCGCCTCCCGGTCCTCCGGGTCGAGGTGCAGCAGGAGGTTCTCCGGCAGCGGCGCGTCCCGGTGCAGCCAGAGGACGGCACCGCGGTGCGCCTCCGCGGTGAGCGGGGACGTGCCGTCCCGGTTGGCGCCGGGAGCCAGGTGTTCGGGCCGCACCCGGACGAGGCCCGCCGACCACCGGGCCCGCGCGTCGTCCGCGTAGACGATCAGGGACACGCCCCCGACGGCGTTCCGGTCGAATCGCGGCCGTGGTCTGCGGAACGAGATCTTGAGGTCGAACGGCACGTCGCCCTGCGGCCGTTGCCACACCAGGTCGGCCGTCCGGCCCGGCACGAAGGTGAAGACGGACTGGAGGCCTTCCTTCACCGCCCAGGGGATCCGGGCGAACTCGTCGATCCGCAGCTCCTCCGGATCGAACCGGCCGGTGTTCCGCGCGTCCAGCACCGCGTCGAGGGAATCCCGCAGGATGCCCGCGAAGCGCCGCCCTTCCGGATCGAGCTCGCTGAACACCCGAGCCAGTGCGAGGAGTTCACCGTCCCAGACGGACAGGTCGAGCCGCGGCGTGAGGATCACCATGACGTCGGTGCCGCCCTGCGTGCGCACCTCCAGCGAGCCGAAGTCCGTGTCCATTCCGGAGCCGCGCAGGAGGGCGAACACCTCCGGGGAGACGCACAGCGCGGTGTCGTCCGGGTAGTTGTCCGACACCCTGCGGAACTCGGCCGACCGCAGCATCGTCCGGGTGTACCGGAAGCTGAGGCCGGGGAACGGGTCGTCCTCGTCCACGCGGACCGGCCCGATGTGCACGCCGACGCGCAGCGGCCGGCCGGTCCCGCCGGCGTCGAGTCGTCCCGGCAGCCGTTCGACCAGTTGCCGCAGCACCTCGTCGACGGGCACGCGGGTGTCGACGAGCAGGAGGGCGCAGTCCTCGACGACGTGGGTCTCGCGCCGGTCGGCGGTCGCGGCGTCGAGGGCGGCCGCCGCCTCCGCCGCCAGGCGGTCCGGCGGCGCCAGGCCCTCCAGGACGACGAACGTCCGCTCGGCGGGCGGCGGGTACGCCGCCCGCCGGGCGGCCCCGAGCAGTTCCTCGGCGGCCGCGCGGCCCGCCTCGTTCCCGGCGGCTTCCAGCAGTTCCAGGGCCCGCCGGGCCGGGGCCTCCGCGTCGGACCCCCGCCCGAGGAACAGGAGCGTGTCGGCGAACCGGAGCAGCACCTCCCCCTCCTCGTCGTGCAGCTCCCGGGCCGCGAGGTTCCGGACCAGCCGCCACTGGACGGCGGCCAGTTCCTCGTAGTCGCGGGCCTCGGCGAGGGCCTGTTCGAGACAGCGCAGGGCGTCCGCGGTCTCCGGGCTGCGGGCGGTGGCGCCGACGTCGAGGTACGCCAGGGCCTCCTCGGCCCAGGAGGCCGCCGCCCCCGTCCCGTCCGACCGGCCGTCGCGGGAGAGCCGGGCGAACAGCAGGGCGGCCGGACCGTAGGTGGCGGCGTCGCCCTGGAGCTGGAAGGTGCTCGCCTTGTGCAGGGTGTCCCAGGCCTCGCGGGGGCGCCCGGACGCGTACTGGGCGAGTGCCAGCGCGAGCACGGCCCGTACCCAGGCCTCGTCCGTGTGCAGCGAGCGGCCGTCGATCAGCGACCGGGCGGCCCGGGAGAACCGCGCGCGGTACGGCGGCGAGGCGCCGGCCTCGTGCAGGAGGAACAGGGTGTCGGCCTCCATGCCGGTGGATCCGACGCCCGAGGGGGCCAGCGCGTTCGGGATCCACACCTCGGGGTGCGGGGCCGGCACGGGCGTGACGCCGAGCAGGGCGGGCAGCGCGCTGCCCGGGTGCCGCTCCTCGCGGAGTGCGGCGGCGGCGGCGCGGCGGAAGCGGGTGATGCGCTCCTGGGCCACCGCCCTGAGGCGGGGGTCGAGCCGGTGCCCCCTCTCGACCTCGGCGTGGACGGCGGCGGGGAAGGCGTACCGGCCGGGGCCCGTCCGCTCCAGGAGCGCGTCCCGGACCAGGGTGTCCAGCAGCCGCTCGGAGCCGGTCGCGCCGCCCTCCAGGACGGCGACGGCCTCCTGGAGCGTGAACTCGCCGGAGGTGACGACCGCGAGGCGCTCCAGGGCACCGCTGAGACTTCCGCGCCCCATGTCCAGGATGAGCCGGTGGCGCACCAGCTCCGCGGGGTCCAGGGCCTGTTCGGTCGACCGACGGAGCCTCGGCAGGGTGCTCAGCGTGTAGCCGGGGTCGTCCCCGTGGGCCAGCGCGCCGCCCAGGATGCGCAGGGTGAGCGGCCACCACGCGGCCGTGCCGACCGTCTCCCGCGCCCGCTCCGGTGTGGTGTCCGGCCCCATGACCGCGGCCAGCACGGCGGCTGCGTCCGGGCCCCGCAGGGGCGGGAGTTCGATGCCCCGGTAGGGGTGCGGCGGGCGGGGGAGCTCGCGGCTGGTGACCAGCACGGAGCAGCCCGGCGGCGGGTCGGCCGCGAGGCGGTGCAGGTCCTTCTGGCCGCCCAGGTCGTCCAGGACCAGCAGGACCCGCCGGCCCTCCACCGCGGCGCGCAGCCCGGCCGTCAGGGCGTCGAGGGTGCCCAGGGGGCCCGGTTCGGGAATCTCCTCCTCGGGCACCCCCAGCTCCCGGAACACCCGGTGCAGCGCGGCCTCCGGCGGCACCGGGTGCGGGGTGGAGCCGCGCAGCGGCACGAACACGACGCCGTCGGGGAAGTCCCCGCGGACCCGGTCGGCCACGTGGCGGGCGAACGCGGTGCGCCCGGCACCGGGGACGCCGTCGCGGGCGCTCACGCAGAGCAGCCGTACCGTCCCGTCGGCGAGGTCGCGGACGACGCGGTCGACGAGCTCGGTGTGGCCTTCGAACGCGGCCCGCGCGGACGAGGCCCCGGTCGTGTGCCGGCGGCCGCCCTGCTCCGCGAAGCCCAGCAGCTCCAGGGTGCGCCGGCTGGCCCGGGCGAAGGCCTCCTTCTCGGCCGCCCAGTCGTGCGGCCCGTCCCCGTCGTGGGCGACCGAGGGCAGCCGGCCGGGGCCGTGGCCGCGGGTGGCGACGTACCGGTCGAGCTCCTGGTGGACGGCCCACAGTTCGTGGGCGGGCAGCTCGGCGCGCAGCACGGTCTGGGCGGCGGGCGGCAGCAGCAGCTCGACGCCGCCGGTGGCACTCTCCTCCAGGTCGAACACGCCGCTGGTGACGAGCTCCGCCACGTCCGCGATGCCGGCCTCCGGGACCAGCTGCTCGCGCAGGAGGTGGAGCAGCCGCAGGCTGAACCGGTCGAACGGGGAGCAGAGCACGGCCAGCCGGGCCGCGCGCGGCGAGGCGGTCCGCAGCAGGTTGCCGGCGAGGGCCTCGGGGGGCAGCGGGACCGTGGGGGGCCGGGCGGGGCCGGGGGTGCGCCCGGTCGGCGGGACGAGGACGGCGGTGCAGCCCTCGGGCGCGCCGCGCATGAGGGTGTGCGACCAGCGGCCGAGGGAGTGCGGGGTCAGGGAGAGCACCGGGATCGGCAGCCAGTCCCCGTCGCCGTCCGGGCCGGCCGGGTCGAGCAGGGGCGGCGGTTCGACGGGGACCCGGCTGCGGTGGGTGCCGGGGGCGGCGGGGGTGAAGCGCGCGATGGGCAGGTTGAGGCCGCCGCGCCGCCACAGCCGGGTCGGCAGCGGGTTGAGCACGGCGGTCGGGGTGGCGCCCGCCCACTCCCGCAGCTGGTACCAGACGTCGGGGCGGCGCCAGGCCTCGGCCATGCAGTCGGAGACCACGACGACGAGCCGGCGCCCGTCGGAGGAGCGCAGCTGGCCGGGGACCAGGGGTTCGCCCGCCTCGTCGAAGGCCAGGTCGGTGACCTGGAGGGTGCGGAAGGCGCCGAGCCGGTCGAGGACGGTGGTGAACTCGGCGATCGTCTCGCGCCACACCCGCATGCTGTGCGAGCGGTCGACGACGAGGGCGAGGTCGAACCAGCGCTCGGGGGCCGCCGCAAGGACGGGGATGAGTTCGCCGCTGCGCGCGTACCCGTCGACGGTCGCGTCGATGTCCAGTTCGGCGTGGCGGCCACGGGGCCAGCGCCGCTTCCAGGGGCGTAACGCCCGGGTCAGTTCCAGGGCGCGGGGCAGCCCGGTGGCGCGGGGTGCGGCGACGGCGTGGCCGCGGACGCGGGTGCCGCTGCCGGGGAGCCGTTCGTGCAGGGGCCGGGTGGCGGCGGGCCTGCCCTCGGGGTCGGGCGGGCGGGGGGCGGGGGCCGGGGCGGGCTCCCGCGGGCGGGACGGGGTGTCGGGCGGGCGCGGCGGCTCGGCCGCGTCGGCGCCGGGTGGTGCGGGTGCGGGCCGGTCCGCGGCGGCGGTCCGGCCCCCGGCCATGTGGGCGGCCAGCCAGAGCGCCTCCGCCAGCGCGGTGCCGTCCAGGTCGGGGGCGGCGGTGCGCAGGGCGGAGAGCACTCCGGGCAGGGGATCAGGCATGGGAGAGCTCACGGAGGATCAGGTCCTCGATGGCCTGCCGCCGGTTCTCGTCGGGTGCGCCGTCCCCGGCCAGCAGGTGCACGGCGTTGAGCAGTTGGTCGACGGCGAGGCTCTCGCCCGCGGTGAGCCGTTCGAGGAAGACGGTGAGCAGCCGGTCGGCCTCGGGGGTCCGGGCGGTCCGGGCGCCCATGTGGGCCTCGACGATCCGCAGCAGGGTCTCGGGGGTGGGCAGGGGCATGGTGAAGCGGACGCAGCGGCGCAGGAAGGCGGCCGGGAAGTCGCGCTCGCCGTTGCTGGTCATGACGATGAACGGGAACTCGGTGCACTGCACCCGTCCGCGCTCCACGTCGTGGTGGGCGTCGCCCTGCCATTCCCGTACGGCGACCACGTCGGTCTCGTACCGGGCGAGTTCGGGGATCTCGAACTCGCCGCGTTCGAGGACGTCGAGCAGGTCGCTGGGGAGGTCCAGGTCGCTCTTGTCGATCTCGTCGATCAGCAGGGCGCGGGGCCGGTCGGTGGGCAGCAGGGCGGTGCCGAGGGGGCCCATGCGCAGGAAGGGGGCGATGTCGTCGTCGCCGCCGCGTCCCTTGAGCCGCTGGGCGTGGATCCGGCCGAGGGCGTCGTAGCGGTAGAGGGCCTCGGTGAGGCCGCTGCGGGAGGTGATGTGCCAGCGCAGGACGGTGCCCAGGGCGAGTTCGGCGGCGACCTGTTCGATGACGGTGGACTTGCCGGAGCCGGCCGGTCCGGTGACGAGCAGCGGCCGGCGCAGCGCGAGGGCGGCGTTGACCGCCTCGACGAGTCCGGGCGGCGGGACGAACTGCTCGTGCAGGGAGCGGCGGGGGAACTCCCGCCAGGGCGGGGCCTTGGGGAGCGCGACGGGGCGGTCGGGGTCGGCCGGGGCGGCGCCGTCGCCGACGTAGAAAGGCTGCCAGGTCATGCGGGACTCTCCCCCTCCGTCGGAAACCGTTCCCGGGAGAACTGTTCCCGAGCCGTGTGCTCGCGATCGAACCATTTGCAGAAATCCAGCCACTCGAGACCGTCCCACACGGTGCGCAGTCCGGCGAGGTGGCGTCGCCCGGTGTCGGCGTGCCCGCATGCGCCGTCGTCCGCCCCTGGACCGGAACGGCGGTGCTCCCGGTAGGCGCGGCTGAACTCGGCGGGCAGCAGGTGCCAGTGGGTGTCCACGGACCGCCGTACGGGCTCCGGTACGGCGGCCGCGCGGGTGTCCGGGCCTCCGGCCCCCTGGGCCTCGGGGGTTCCCTGGACCGGGTTCGGCCACAGGACGATCGGCGAGGAGGCCAGCAGGATCTCCATCATGTCCTTGAGGTGGGCGGGGCGGTGCTCCAGGGCGACGGCCCTGCTGCGGGGCGCGGACCGGCGCAGCCGCTCGTGGAGTTCGTCCGCGCGCCGGGTGTCGGCCTCGCCGAGCCAGTCGACGCGGCTGCCCTCGCCCCGGCCCTCCATGGCCTTCAGGGCGGTGCGGGCCTGGTCGTTGATCCACCACAGGTGGTCGGGCGGCTGGATGCGGTCGCTCCAGCGCAGGACGACGTCGTGGAGGTCGCCGAGGCGCATGCCGAAGTCGGTCTCCTCCGGGCGCCAGGTGGCGAGCAGCGGGGCGGGGGCGGCGATCTCGACCCGGCGCAGCGGGGTGTCGAGGGCGTCGGCGTGGCGGGTCGCCCAGCGCAGCACGCCGACGAGGGTGCGTTCGACGCCGGTGCGGTCCTGCGCGGGGCAGGGGAACTCCTCGTGCTCGCGCACGGTTCCGTCGTCGAGGAGCCAGGCGGCCAGCGATTCGGGCCAGTCGTCGCCGACGGCGGCGTGCAGGCTGACGACGAGCCGCAACCGGGTCTCGCGGCCCCGCTCGGCGAGCCGCGCGAAGGCGTCGTTGAGGTCGATCACGGCGTCCAGGGCGAAGGCCCAGCCGCGCAGGGCGTGGTTGCGCGGCTCGACGCGCGTCTCCGTGGCCAGGACGGCGACGAAGGCGGCGAGGGGTGCGGTGGGCCGCTGCTCGAAGCGCGGGGCCCGGAGCAGCAGGTACTCGACGGCGTCCCGCAGCAGTTCGCCGCCGGAGGACTCCGGAAGCGGCGAGAGGGGGGCGGGGCAGGCCTCGGCGAGGGCGCGCCGCAGCAGGGCGCTGGTCAGGTCGTCGCCGGGCCAGCCGGTGAGCAGGGCCTGGGTGCGTACGGCGTGGTCGAGGGCGGTCACCACCTTGCTCGCCCAGTCTCGTTGGGGCGCCGACAGGGTGTCCAGGCGGGCGCGCAGCGCGTCCAGGTCCCCGGGGTGGGCGACGGTGTCGGCGGCGGTCGGGTCGGCGGCGCCGAGGGCGCGGTCGAGTGCGGCCCGGCCGACCGGGCCCAGCAGGGACCCCGCGCCGCCGGTGGCGTGGCGGGCGTTGCGGGCGAGCCAGAGCGCGCCGTCGGCGAACTGGGCGCCGTCGTGGTCGGTGTGGTGGACGCCCTGGCCGGCGGCGCCGCCGTCCTCGCGCACGGCGCGGACGACGGCCGAGGGGACGAGGGTCTCGCCGGCGTCGGCGATGCCGGAGTGGAGCACCTTCACGACGGTGCGGCTGAAGCGGAGTTCGTACGCCTCCTCCTGGGCTCCGGAGCCCAGGAGCAGGGAGAACCGGGTGTCGCCGCGCCGGATGCCGTTGGCCAGGGAGCCCAGGTCGGGGTGGGCGTTGTTCGCGTGGCAGGTGTCGACGAGGGCCACCACCCCGTCCAGGCCGGGGGTGTCGAGGAGTGCGGTGAGCAGCGAGCCGACGTCGACGGCGCTCAGCGGGTCCTCGGCGCGGGAGTCGCCGGCCATGAAGTAGAGCCGGGTGCCGGCGGCCATGCCGTGGCCCAGGAGGCCGAGGACCAGCACCGCGCCGGCCTCGGCGGCGGCGCGGCCGGCCCGCCGGACGGCGTCCTCGACCCCGGAGCGGGTGAGCCGGCCGCCGTACAGCAGGGTCGGGCCGTGCGGCTGGTCCTTCTCGCAGGCCCCGGCCCACGGGGTGGTGAGGGTGTCGTGGAGGGCGTGGGTCGCCTGCTCCAGCTCGTCGAGGAGGCCGAGGCCGGGGCACTGGGCCCCGATCACGAGCACGTGGCGCGGTCGGGTCATCGCTCCGCGAGGGTGGTCAGCGCTTCGACGAGCGGACCGGCGACGGCCGGCTGGGCCAGGTACTTCGCCGCCGGGTGGACCCAGGCGCCGTCGGAGTCGACCCGGCGGGAGGCGGGGACGACGGCGTCGGCGTTGGGGTGGACGAAGCGTTCCAGGTGCGGGCGGGCGGCCACGATGTCGTCGCGGTCCCAGAAGTTGAGCCAGCGCCCGACGGAGGCGGGTGTGGCGAGGGGGTTCGGCCGGACCCGGGGCTGGACGGCGGTGCGGATGCCGAGCGGCGACCCGAGGGTGACGAGGAGCGGGACCCGGGGGCGGCGCGGGTCCGTCGGCGCGGCGGCGTCCGCCGTCCCGTACGTGAGTTCGTGCAGGGTCTCCAGCGCGACGACGGTGCCGAGGGAGTGGGCGACGACGACGTTCGGGCCCTCGGGGTCCAGGCAGGCGGCGACGCGGGCGCGGATCCGCCGGTCCAGGGTGGCGCCGGTGGCGTCGGGTTCGGCGCGGTTGAGGTAGCGGGCGACCTGGCCGAGGATGCCCACCGTGCTGCGGGCGCTGAGCCAGCCGCCCAGGGAGCGCAGGCCCGGGACGGCGAGCAGGGTGGTGACCGCGTTGACCACGCGGCGGGCCGGCGCGCCGGCGTTCTGCGCCCCGGGCGGCGGCGCGAGTTGGGTGCGGGCGTGCCGGAGGGCGCGGGCCTCGGCGGCGGAGAGGGAGGCGTCGGGGTCGGCGAGGCGCTCGTCGACGGCTTCCAGGAGGAGCTCCGCGAGCACCTCGTCGTCCTGCTCCTCCTCCGGGCCGCCGGGACCGGTCCCGCCGCCGGTCCCCTGGCTCCCGGCGGTGCGGAACAGGTCGCCGTAGTAGGCGAACCGGGCGTCGGCGGCCCAGCCGCCGGTCAGACCGGAGACGCGCGCCGCGTGCCCGGCGCCGTGCGCGCCCGAGGCCAGGGCCCGCAGCCATTCGTCCAGGTCGGCGGCGGCGTCACGGGGCCCGCCGATGCCGTGGACGAAGACCAGGCGAGGTTTCATGGCGCCCCCGTTCGACACGATGCTTGCGGGCGATCCTTGCCGGTCGGGCGGGGCCGGAGCAAGCCGCTTCGGAACCTTCACCCGGTCTCGGCCAACTCCTCGGCCAGCTTGGCGGGATAGCTGCGGTCGCGGTCAGCGGCCGGCGGTCTCCCGGACCAGGCCGTCGATCAGGGCGAGGGCGTCGTGCGCGGCGTACTCCTCGGCCAGCTTGGCGGGATAGCTGCGGTCGCGGTCAGCGGCCGGCGGTCTCCCGGACCAGGCCGTCGATCAGGGCGAGGGCGTCGTGCGCGGCGTACTCCTCGGCGAGGGCGGCGGCGCGCTCGCGGTAGGAGGGCGTGGACAGGACGGTGTCGACGGCCTCCCGGAGCGCCTCCACGGTGGGGTCGGCGGTACGGAGGTTGACGCCGGTGCCGGACCACTCGACGCGGGCGGCGACCTCCGGCTTGTCCTCGGTGTCGCCGCCGACGACCAGCGGGACGCCGTGGGCGAGGGCGGCCTGGGTGCCGCCGTAGCCGCCGTTGGTGACCAGCAGGTCGGCCAGCGGCAGGAGTTCGGCGAAGGGGACGAAGCCGGCGATGCGGGCGTTGGCCGGGACGGCGGGCAGCTCGGCGGCGACCCGTTCGGCCGCGTCGGGGCGGCCGGTGGCGGCGACGACGAAGACGTCCTCGCGGTCGGCGAGGGCCCGGACGGTGGGGACGACGAGCCGGCCGAGGGCGGTGTTGGCGAGGGTGCCCTGGGTGACCACGACGATCCGCCTGCCGTCCGCGCGGGCCTTCCGGAGCTCGGGCCACCAGGCGGGCGGCTCCTGGGCGGCGCCCGGGTCGATGGGGATCGCGCCCACGAAGCGGACGGTGGCGGGCTGGTCGCTGCGCGGGTACTCGAATCCGGCCACGGTGAGCTGGAGGAAGACGTCGGCGGCCTGGATCCGGAGCCAGCCGAGCGACCCTTCGGCCAGGGTCGCTCCGGCGCGGGCGAAGCAGCCGCGCAGGTGCTCGGCGAGGGGCCTGCCCCGCTCGGCCATCTCGGCCGCCAGCTCCGCGTACCGCGCGCGCTGCCGCTCGTCGACGGGCGGCAGGAGGCCGAGCAGGTGGGGCGCGGTGTCCCGGCTGTCGACGCCGAGCGGCGAGATGCCCACGCTGAACACGGCCGGGCGGCGGCCCGGCTCCTCGGACAGGGCGAGCGCCACGCCGCCGAGGAACAGGTTGTCGTGGATCACGACGGAGGCCGGGAACTCCGCGAGCAGCTCCCGGACCGCCGTGAGCTGGGCGGGGATCGGGTCGCCGAAGACGTGCATGACGTCCCACATGACCTGGGCCGGTCCGGCCGGGATCTCCTCCCGGCCGGGGAAGCGGGCCGCCAGGTCGCGGTCGTCGTAGTCCGCCTCGGCGGGCAGCGCCCGGAAGACGGGACCGGCCGCCTCGACCTCGGCGGCGAAGCGGGAGCCGCCGAGGAAGACCACCTCGTGGCCGAGGCCGGAGAGGTGCCGGGCGATCTGGAGCAGTGGAGCGTGGTGGCCGGAGACGGGTGTGGCGGCCACGAGGATCCTGGACATGGTGAAGTTCCCCCCTGGGTCGGTGCGTTCGGCGGTCGGCGCGTCGAGCGGTCGGCGCGTCGAGCGGTCGGCGCGTCTCCACCGGTGACGCGCGTAGCGAGCCTACGAGCTGCGGTGACGGAGCCTCGAAGCATCGTCCCGGGACGGCGCGTCGCCCCGGCGCCGCCCGGCCCCGCGGGCTCGGGGAGAATGCCCCCGTGAAGATCACCGCTCGCGAGCTCAACCGCGCCTCGCTCGGCCGTCAGCTGCTCCTGGAGCGCGCGCCGCTGGGCGTCGCGGAAGGGGTCCGGCGGGTGGTCGCGCTCCAGGCGCAGCACGCCGGTTCGCCGTATCTGGCCCTGTGGAACCGGCTGGCGGGGCTCGATCCGGCCGAGGTGGACGCCGTCTTCGCGCGCCGTGAGGTGGTGAAGGCGACGCTGATGCGGATCACCCTGCACGCGGTGCACGCCGGGGACTACCGGATGTTCCGGGAGGCGCTCCAGCAGACCCTCTACGGGTCGCGGCTCGGGTTCCGGTTCGCGGAGACGGGGCTCACGCCCGCCGACGGCGAGGAGCTGGTGCCGGGCCTGCTGGCGTTCGCCGAGCAGCCGCGCACGGTGGCCGAGTTGCGCGGGTGGCTGGAGGAGCGGGTGGGCCCGGAGCGGGCCGAGGGCGCGTGCTGGGGGCTGCGGGCGTACGCGCCGCTGCACCACCATCCGACCGGCGGCCCCTGGTCGTTCGGCCCGCGCCCGTCGTACGTGGCGTCCGGCGGCGCCCCGGTGACCGGGCGCGAGGCGTCGCCCGAGGCGCTGCGGGGTCTGGTGCTGCGCTACGTGGCGGGCTTCGGGCCCGGGTCGGTGGCGGACGTGGCGCAGTTCGCGATGGTCCGGCGGGCGCCGGTCCGCCGGGCCCTGAAGGAGCTCGACGGCGAACTGGAGCGGCTCGAAGGCCCGGACGGCACGGAGCTGTTCGACCTGCCGGGGGCTCCGCGGCCGGCCGGGGACACGCCCGCGCCGCCGCGGCTGATGGCGATGTGGGACAGCGTCCTGCTGGCGTACGCGGACCGCGGCCGGGTGATCCCGCCCGAGTACCGGCGGGCGGTGATCCGGGTCAACGGCGACGTGCTGCCGACGCTGCTCGTCGACGGGTACGTGGCCGGGGTGTGGCGGCCGGTCGAGGGCGGCATCGAGGCGACGGCCTTCCACGAGCTGCCGGAGGCGGCGTGGGAGGGGCTCGCCGAGGAGGCGCGGGCCCTGCACGCACTGCTCGCCGCGCGCGACCCCGGGCTCTACCGGCGGTACGCCAACTGGTGGGCCAAGCTGCCCGAGGGCCGGGTGCGGGTGCTGCCGGGGTAGCACCCGCGTCCCGCCGCCCGGCTATCCCCCGTACCGCAGTGCCGAGGCGTACGCCTCGTCCGGGTCCAGGCGGCGGAGTTCCTCGGCGATGAGTTCGGCCGTGGTGCGGACCTTGAGGGCCATGACGCGGCTCGGCTGGCCGGGGATGGCGAGGTGGGCCACCGGGCCCTCCGGGCGGTCGATACGGATCTCGCCGTCGGGGGTGCCCATGCGGACCGCCGTGACGACCGGGCCGTCCGTGACCACCCGCTCGACGGGGACGTCCAGCCGGTCGCCGAACCAGCGGGCGAGGAGCTCGGCGCTGGGGTTGTCGGCCTCGCTCTCGACGGCGGCCGAGACCACCGACGTACCGGCCTGGTCGAGGGCGGCGGCGAGCAGGGAGCGCCACGGCGTGAGCCGGGTCCAGGCGAGGTCCGTGTCGCCGGGGGCGTACGAGGCGGCCCGGGCGGCGAGGGCGGCGATCGGGTCCTCGACGGCGTAGGTGTCGGTGATCCGGCGCTGGGCGAGGGCGCCCAACGGGTCCCGGGAGGGGACCTCGGGGGCGTCGACCGGCCACCAGACGACGACGGGCGCGTCGGGGAGGAGGAGGGGGAGGACGACGGAGTCGGCGCGGTGGCCGAGTTCGCCGTGGAGGCGGAGCAGGACGGTCTCGCCCGCGCCGGCGTCGGTGCCGACCCGGACCTCGGCGTCGAGGCGGGTCTCGTTGCGGCCGCGCGGCGAGCGGGCGTGCCGCTTGATGACGACGAGGGTGCGGGACGGATGCTCGCGGGAGGCCTCGTTCGCCGCCTTCACGGCGTCGTAGGCGTTCTCCTCGTCGGTGACGATGACCAGGGTGAGCACCATGCCGACGGCCGGGGTGCCGACGGCGCGGCGGCCTTCCAGGATCGCCTTGTTGATCTTGCTGGAGTTGGTGTCCGTGAGATCGATCTTCATGGCCGGCGTCCGTTCCTTCCCTCGCGAGTCCGCATGCGCTCCCCCTGCTCTCCCCGTAGCACCGGTCGGGCTCCGGATCTTCCCGAACACTATCGGGGTGTTCAGGCCTCGCCGACCGAGAGCACCAGCTTGCCCCGGGTGTGACCGCCGCCGCTGAGCCGCCAGGCCTCGGCCGCCTCGCGCAGCGGCAGGACCTTCTCGACGGGGACGGTCAGGCGCCCCTCGTCGGCGAGGGCCGCGAGCGCGGTCAGGCCCGCGCCGTCGGGCCGCACCCAGACGTAGTGGCCGCCGAGCGCGGCCGCCCGGTGGTCGGCGATGGAGGCAAGCCGGGCGGGGGACCCGAGGAGTTCGACGGAGACGTCGAGGGCTTCGCCGCCGCCGACGAAGTCGAGCGCGGCGTCCACGCCGTCCGGGGCCAGTTCCCGCACCCGGTCGGCGAGCCCGGGGCCGTACGCGACGGGTTCGGCGCCCAGTTCGCGCAGGAAGGCGTGGTTGCCGGGGCTCGCGGTGCCGATGACCCGGGCGCCGCGGGCCAGCGCGAGCTGGGTGCCGAGGGAGCCGACGCCGCCGGCCGCGGCGTGCACCAGCACGGTGTCGCCCGGGCCGACGCCGACCCGGTCGGCGGCCTGGAGGGCGGTGAGTCCGGCGAGCGGGAGGCCCGCGGTCTGGGCCCAGCTCAGCGTGCGGGGCTTGCGGGCGAGCATGCGGACCTGGGCGGAGACCTTCTCCGCGTAGCCGCCGTGTTCGGCGCTGTCCTTGCGGATGTAGCCGAACACCTCGTCGCCCGGGGCGAATTCGGTGGAGTCGAGCCCGTTGCGCTCGACCACCCCGGCGACGTCCCAGCCGGGGATCATCGGGAAGTGGGCGACCATCAGGGCGTCCAGCCCGCCGGCGGCGAGCTTCCAGTCGACGGGGTTGATGCCCGCGGCCACCACCCGGATCAGGACCTCGCCGGGGGCGACCTTCGGGTCGGGGAGGTCGACGAGCGCGAGGTCGTCGGGGCCGCCGTACCGCGGCATCGTCATCGCCTGCACGGCGTCAGCCCTCCTGGTCCGGGGCGGTCCCGTGCTCGGGCTCGGGTTCGTGGCGGGCCTCCGCCTGGGCCTGGGCGCGGCGGCCGACGACGGCCGCGGCGGCGAGCGCGGTGCCGACGAAGGCGACGGCGACCACCCAGGGGCGGTCGAGGACGTGGCCGGTGGCGTGGTCGAGGGAGTAGCGGCCCGCCCCGGCGACGCCGATGGCGGCGGCGGTGAAGCCGAGGAAGGCGGGGTACTCGTATCCGCCGCCCTGGGCGAAGAAGCCGGCCGGGGCGTGCACGGCGACCGCGCCCGCCATGGCCCCCGCCGCGGCGGCGCCGGCCGCCGGGGTGGCCAGGCCCAGGGCGAGCAGCGCGCCGCCGCCCGCCTCGCCGAGCCCCGCCGCGATGGCGCTCTCCCGGGCGGGCGAGAAGCCCATCGCCTCCATTCCCTTGGCGGTTCCCTCGATGCCGCCGCCCCCGAACCAGCCGAAGAGCTTCTGGGTTCCGTGGGCGGCCAGGACAGCGCCGGTGCCGACCCTCAGGACGAGCAGTCCCAGGTCGCGGCGGTTGAGCGGGGTCATGGGGTCTCCCGGTGCGTGACGGGGTCGCGGCGGGTGCGGCGAACTCCACAGCTGCTCCCCACTCTGCTCCGCCCGCCGCCGCGACCCTCTGCGGTACTCGGCCATCCAGGTCATTTTTGCCATGTTTTGCGGCGTTCGTCCGGTGTTGCTTTAGTGAGAGCGCATGGCCCGCCCGACGGAAGTGGGACGTATGACCGCCGATTCCCCCGAGACCGCCGCCCTGCGTGCGAAGGTCCGCGCGCTCATGCCACGCGCCAAGGAGGACCTGGCCGCCCTGGTCGCGATGCGCTCGGTCGCCGACCCCCGGCAGTTCCCGCCGGAGGAGTGCGCCCGGGCGGCCGACTTCCTCGTGACGGCGTTCACCGAGGCCGGGCTGCGGGACATGCGGCGGGTGACCACCCCGGACGGCACGGACGCGGTGGTGGGGCACGCTCCGGGCCCCGAGGGCGCGCCGACGGTGCTCCTGTACTGCCACTACGACGTGCAGCCGCCGCTGGACGACGACGCCTGGCGGACCCCGCCGTTCGAACTGACCGAGCGCGAGGGGCGCTGGTACGGACGGGGCACCGCCGACTGCAAGGGCAACATCGCGATGCACCTGACCGCCCTGCGCGCGCTCGGCGGCCCGGACGGCGAGGGCTTCCCGGTCCACCTCAAGTTCGTCGCGGAGGGTTCGGAGGAGCAGGGCACCGGCGGCCTGGAACAGCTGGTGCCGCAACGGCCGGAGCTCTTCGCCGCCGACGCCCTGCTGGTCTGCGACACCGGCAACTTCGCGCTCGGCCTGCCCACCGCCACCACCTCGCTGCGCGGCCTCGCCAACGTGGTGGTGACCGTCTCCACGCTGAGGGGCGAGATGCACTCGGGCATGTTCGGCGGCCCCGCCCCGGACGCGCTCGCCGCGCTGGTGCGGATCCTGGACAGCCTGTGCGACGAGGCCGGCAACACGACCGTCAAGGGTCTGGCGGCCGACGGGTCCTGGGCGGGCGTCGACTATCCGGTGGAGCAGTTCCGCGCCGACGTCGGGGCGCTCGACGGGGTGTCGCTGCTCGGCACGGGCACGGTCGCCGAGGAGCTGTGGGCGCGGCCCGCGGTCACGGTGCTGGGCATCGACTGCCCGCCGGTGGTCGGCTCCTCGGCCGCCGTGCAGGCGAAGGTACGGGCCCGGGTCAGCCTCCGCGTACCGCCGGGGGTCGACGCCGAGGAGGCGCGGTCCGCGCTCACGGCCCATCTGCTCGCGGCGGCGCCCTGGGGCGCCCGGGTCGAGGTGGAGCCGGAGAGCGTGGGCCAGCCGTTCGAGGCCCGCACCGACGGGCCCGCCTACCGGGCGCTGGGCTCGGCGCTGAGCCGGGCCTACGGGAAGGACATGGTCCGGGCGGGGCAGGGCGGTTCGATCCCGCTCTGCAACGTGCTCTCCGGGCAGTTCCCGGAGGCGGAGATCGCCCTGATCGGGGTCGAGGAGCCCGGCTGCCTCATCCACGCGCCCAACGAGAGCGTGGACCCCGCCGAGATCGAGACGATGGCGCTGGCCGAGGCGCTGTTCCTGCGTACCTACGCGAACCCGGACTGAGGGCGCGCGAAGAGGAGTGGAGTGACGTCATGACACAGACGGACGACCGGCCCCCACGGGGCGACCTGCCGACGGGACCGCTCGGCGCGCTGGCCGGCGTCGCCTGGCAGGCCCTGCTGATCGCGGGCCTCTTCGCCCTGGTCCTGGGCGTGCTGGTGCTGGCCTGGCCGAAGGCCACGCTGACCGTCGTCGGTGTGCTCTTCGGCATCTACCTGCTGGTCAGCGGTGTGCTGCAACTGGTCGCGGCCTTCGGCACGCACGCCAGGACCTCGCTGCGGGTGATGGCCTTCATCAGCGGCACGCTGGGCATCCTGCTCGGCCTGTTCTGCTTCAAGGGCTCGACGCAGTCGATCCTGCTGCTGGCCCTGTGGATCGGGATCGGCTGGCTGTTCCGCGGCATCATGCAGACGGTCGCGGCGGCCTCCGACCCGGCGATGCCGGCCCGGGGCTGGCAGATCGCCCTGGGTGTGATCAGCGCGCTGGCCGGTGTGGTGCTGATCGTCTCGCCGCTGGAGTCGGTGGCGGTGCTGACCGTCCTCGGCGGCATCTGGCTGCTCGCCGTCGGCGTGGCCGAGATCGTGACCGCGTTCATGGTCCGCTCGCGCGCCAAGCAGATCCCGCCGGGCGTCTGAACGCGCGCCCCCGGCACCCCCGAGGATCCGAGGCCCCGGCCCACCCGGCCGGGGCCTCGGCACGCTGCGCTACATTTTGCCGGTCCTTGACCGCGATCCTTCACGATCATTCCTTCCGGAGCCGGCATTCCCATGAGCGACATCGTCAACGGCCTCGGCCGGGCCTCCGCGTACGGCGCCCTCGGCGTCGTCCTGCTGCTCCTCGGCATCTTCCTGGTCGACCTGCTGACCCCCGGCAAGCTGGGGCGGCAGATCTGGGAGGACCGCAACCGCAACGCCGCCGTCGTCCTCTCCTCCGCCCTGCTCGGCATAGGCGGGATCGTCTTCACCTCGATCTGGACCACCTACGACGACTTCGCCAAGGGGCTGGTCTCCACGGCCGCGTTCGGGCTGCTCGGCCTGGTCATGATGGCGGTGGCGTTCCTGGTGGTGGACCTGGTCACCCCGGGCAAGCTGGGCGCCACCCTGGTCGACCCCGAGCCGCACCCGGCGGTCTGGGTGACCGCCTCGTGCAACCTCGCCGTCTCCGCGGTCCTCTCCGCCTCCATCGCCTGACCCGCTTCCGGCCCCCGCCCCGGGGCCGGCCCCGGCCCGCCGCCTTGGGGCCGGCCCCGCGGTCGGCCCGGCGGGGGGCGGCCCGGGGTCAGCTCGGAGGGATCGCCCCGGCGTAGACGTGGTCCGGGGTCACGACCTCGGTGATCGCCCGGGCCAGCAGCGTGGACGGCTCCTGGCCGCCGACGAGCGAGTCGGTGTTGATGATCAGGACCAGGGTGGCCTTCCGCTCGGGCAGGTAGACCGTCACGGTCTCGTATCCCGGCAGCGAACCGTTGTGCCCGATCCAGCCGTTGGTGTCCAGGATGCCGAGGCCGTACGAGGTGCCGGGGAAGCCGGTCGGCAGCGTCTTGAGGCGCTGCGCCTGGGTCTCGGGGCTGAGCAGACGCCCGGTGGCGAGGATCTCGGCCCAGCGGCGCAGGTCGTGCAGGGTCGAGGTCATCGCCCCGGCCGCCCACGCCCAGCTGGGGTTCCACTCCGTGGCGTCCTCGACCTCGCCGCTGAGCGTCTGGTCGGTGTAGCCGTGGGCGTGCGGCTCCGGGAACTCGGCGGCGTACGGGAGCGCCGTGTCCTTCAGGTGCGAGGGGCGCAGGACCCGGTGGCGGAGGACCTCGGCGAGCGGACGCCCGGTCACCTTCTCCACCACCAGCCCGAGCAGGACGAGGTTGGTGTTGGAGTACTGGAACTTCTCGCCGGGCTCGAAGGTGTTCTCGTGCCGCATGCCGTACGGCAGCACCTCCCGCGGTGTCCACTGCCGCCGCGGCTCGCTGAGCAGGGCGTGGACGAAGTCCTCGTCCGCGGTGTACGGGAAGAGGCCGCTGCGCATCTCGGCGAGCTGGCGCAGGGTGATCCTGTGCCCGTTCCGCACGCCGTGGACGTACTTCGCGATCGGGTCGTCGAGCCCGATCCGCCCCTCGTCGACCAGCTGCAGGAGGGCGGTGACCGTGAAGGTCTTGGTCTCGCTGCCGATCCGGACGTAGGTGTCGGTGAACATCGGCCGGCCGGTGGCCTTGTCGGCGACGCCCGTGGCGCGCACGTAGCTCCCCCGGCCCGGCATCCACAGCCCGGCGACGACGCCCGGGATGCCCGCCTCCTTGCGGACCTTCTCGATCGTCGCGTCCAGCCTGGCGGTCAGCTCGGGGCCGAGTCCGTCCGGCGGGCAGTCGTCGCCGTGCCGGCCGGTGTCGAGGGTCGCCACGCTCGCGGCGGGGACCGCGCCGGCGGGGGTCGTGGCCACCGGGGCCAGCACGGACGCCACCAGCAGCGTCGCGGCCAGCAGCCGACGGGAGGGCATACGTCGTCGCATGGGGCAGGCTTCTTCCGGGTCACGGGCACGGACGGCCAGAGGACCACCGCCGCCGGGGCCGGGCGCGCCGCGCCCGGTCGTGTTCCGGCGAGTCCACCCGATCGGAGCCCCCGGGCCGCCGGGCGGCCCGGGACGCCCCTACGGCCCGTCGGGCCGGGCCGGCTCCACCTCCAGGAAGTGTCTGCGGCGCGGCCCCCGGTAGAGCAGGGCGTCCCAGCCGAGCCGGTCGAGCGCGGCGGCGCAGGCGGTGAGGGCGGGCTGCTCCTCCAGGCCCGCGCCCGAGCCGGGCGGCCCGAGCCACTCCACCACCGCCGTGCCGGGCCGCTCGCCGGCCGTGACCCGGTAGCCGGTGGCGGTGCGGGCGCCGGCCGCGTCGAGCGCCGAGGGCGGCTGCCGGGCCGCCTCCAGGGCGAGGGCGATCGCCCGCACCGGCTGTCTGCGTTCCCATGCGGCGGGGCTCGCCGCCGGGTCGCCGCCCTGGCGGTTGGTCAGCCGCCTGATCTGGAGCAGCCCTTCGAACGCGGCCCGCACCTCGCGCGAGCGTTGCTCCACGTCCCCCTCGGCCGGCGCGGGCCCGTCCCCCGTGGCCGCCTCGAAGCCGCTCACAGCAGCCGCCGGATGTCGCCGCGGACCCGGTAGAAGCCGCCCGAGGCCGGGTGCAGGGCGTCCACGACGTAGCGGGCGCCGGGCTCCCTGATGGCGCGCGGGAACTGCACGTTCCACCCCGGCTCGTACCCCTCGGTGACGACCTGGACGCGGGTCCTGCCGCCCTCCTGGACGCACTCCACGACGACCGTCCCGACGGGCGCGGCGCGCACCGCGTCGACGGCGGCGACGGTGGTGGCCGGCGCGTAGGTGGGCAGGGCCGCGGCCAGCTTGATGTCCTGGGCGACCGGGACGGTGCCCTGCTGGGCGGCGGCGATGGCCGCCTCGCTCGCGTCCACGCAGAGCAGCGAGCCGTCCGTGGTGACCAGGTAGAGGCGCTCGTCGCGGTACTGCATGGAGAGGGCCGAACCGCCGCCGGTGCCCAGCTTCCAGAGCCGGGTGCCGTCCTCGGCGAAGCAGTAGACGGAGGAGGCGTTGTCCCCGGCGAAGACGAAGCGGCCGCCGGGCGAGGTGGCGCAGGAGTAGACCGGGCTGTCGCAGCCGTAGACCGCCTCGGTGCGGCCGTCCTTCTTGGCGATCCGGTGCACCTTGCGGCGCGCGGTGCCCGCGTATACGGAAGCGTCCTCCTGCCAGCCGAAGAGCACCCCGCCGTCGGCGGGCGTGTGCCACAGCTCGCCGCCGCCGTCGGGGGCGTACGCCGTCACGCCGCTGCTGTCGCCGTAGTAGACGCCGTCGGCGTCGGCGCGGACCATCCAGGCGTGCTCGCCGCGGCCGGAGCGGGACCACTGGTGCTCGTCCTCGTGGTCGATGACGGTGAGCCGGCCGGAGCGGTCGGCGACGTCGAGGACGCCCTCGTGGATGTCGAGCCAGAAGATGTCCACGTCGGCCGCGATGTCGTAGGCGGCGAAGGGCAGCTTCGACGACAGGTCGTAGACCCGGCCGTCGTCGCAGCCGGCGTAGATCCAGAAGTCGTCGGCGACCAGGCACTTGACGCCGTCCGGGAGGCTGAAGCGGGCCTGGACCTCGCCGGTGTGACCGAGGGTGAAGACCTCGCCCGCCTGGTTGCCCACCCAGCAGCGCTCGTCGTCCACGTGGATGCCGAAGGCTGCCGAGCCGGTGCGGAAGCGCCACAGGACGGGCGCGACGGCACGGGCGGTGGAGGGCGCGGAGCTGACCGCGCGGCGGCTGACGGCGCGGGCCGCGCGCTGCCCCTGGACCGCCGGCGCGTACCCCTTACGGACCTTCTCGCCTATCTTCTTCGCCGCCGCGGCCTGCGCCTTCTCGACCGTGGCGAAGGTCGAGGTCTGCGTCTGCCCGGCCGCGCCGATGCGGCCGTAACGGACCGACACCAGGGTGCCGGTGACCGTCACTTCGTAGAACTTGTGGGCGCCGCCGCCGTCCTGGGACAGCTCCAGATAGGTCTTCGTCGTCATGTCGAGAACGGTAGGGGGAGGCACTGACAACGGCCCGTTCACGGCCCGCCGGACCGCCCCCAGGGACCAAAGTCCGTCCGATTCAGGACCTTCGTCACGGCAATTCG
Source organism: Streptomyces showdoensis (assembly GCF_039535475.1). Lineage (NCBI taxonomy): Bacteria > Bacillati > Actinomycetota > Actinomycetes > Kitasatosporales > Streptomycetaceae > Streptomyces > Streptomyces showdoensis. The sequence continues at coordinate 152,033 of NZ_BAAAXG010000006.1, forward strand.
GACATTCACCCCTGTGACGATGGGCTCTGAAGATCATCCGACACGTCGTCACCTCGACGAGGGACGGCCGGAAGGGCCCCATGACCGAGCGACAGAAGCGGCCCCTGCCCGTACGTGCGCGATGGCACGCCGACGGCATACCGATGGACGACCTGTTCCGGGCCGACCCCGGGGCCCCGACCACGACGCTCCCGGCACTCCCCCGCCCGCCGCGCCCGGCCCGCCCCTCCCGTCCCGCCGTCGCCGAGGCGGAGGAACCGCAGGGGCTCCCCCTGCGCCCGCCGCCCGACGAGCCCGAACTCGTGGAGCGCGGCGGGGCGGCGGCCCCCGGCTGGCTGGCCGTCCTCGTCGGGCTGAGCGCGCTCGGCGGCGCCGGGACGCTGCTCTGGCGGGCCCGGCCGCTGCGCGCGGTCCATCTGGCGCCGTGGGAGTGGGCCGCGTTCGGCGGCTGCGTGGCCCTCGCGGTGCTCGCCTTCGGCGGGCTGACCCGCGGCCGGACGGGCTCCGCCTGGGTGCTCTCCCTGTTCGGCCGCTACCGGGGCAGCGTGCGCCGCACCGGGCTCGTCTGGATCAGCCCGTTCGTGCTGCGCCGCCGGATGGACGTGCGGCTGCGGCACTGGCGCAGCGAGCCGATCTCCGTGGTCGACGCCGAGGGCTCGGCGCTGCGCGTGGTCGTCCTGGTCGTGTGGTCGGTGAAGGACACCGCGCGGGCGCTGCTCGCCGTGGACGACCATCTCGACTACCTGCGCGAGCAGGTGGAGGCCGCCGCCGCGCGCGTGCTGTCCCAGCTGCCGGCGGACGCGTTCCGGGGCGACGGGCCCACGCTGCGGGACGCCGAGGCGGTCGGCGGCACGCTGACCCGGCTGCTGGCTGCCGAGTGCCGCCCGGTCGGCATCGCGGTCTTCTCGGCCCAGCCGACCCGGATCGAGTACGCGCCGGAGGTGGCGGCGGCGATGCAGCGGCGCCAGATCGCCGCGCTCGACGCCAAGCACCGCGACTCCGTGCTCACCAGCGTGATCGACGCGGTGGACGACACGGTGACCCGGCTGACCTCCCGCGGGCTCGTCGAGCTCGACGACTTCGAACGCCAGGCCCTGGTCAAGGACCTGACGGTGGCCTTCTACACGCGGCGCGGCGGGCCGGCCGAACAGGGCCCGGAGTGAGCGCCCGCCGACGCCCCCTCCCCACACCCGCCGCGCCCCTCCCCACCCCCACGTCCCTCCCCACCCCCACGGCACCGACCGCCCCCGAGAGAGCGAGGACCTCATGGACCTGCGGACACCCGACTTCACCGACGAGATAGCCGGCTCCGGCTGCGACTGCGCGGGCTGCGCGGCGGCCCGCACGGCCGCCCGGGCCGAGCGCGGCGGCGGCGCGGCGGCCCTGCGCGGGGTGCGCTGCGCGGTCGTCGCCACGGTGGGCGCGGTGGCCCTCGCGGGCACGGGCGCGGGCACCGCGGCGGCCGAGCCCGCCCCGTCGCACGCGGGCTGGGACGGCTCGCGCTACTGGTTCAAGAACGAGTCCGGCCAGTGGCGCTGGACCAGCCACTCCGCCACGTACGCGCAGCGCACCGGCCAGGCGGCGAAGGCGGAGCGGCCGCAGGCGCGGCAGCCGCAGCGCACCGGCGCCGAGCCGGTCTTCCGGGGGCGCCAGGGCTGGGACGCGACGGACCGGGTGTACTGGTTCCGGAGCGGCGGCCACTGGTACTGGACCAGCCACCTGTGGAAGTACGAGCAGCGCACGGGCGCCAAGGGCGGCGGCTCGACGGGCGGTTCCGCCGGAGGTTCCTCCGGCGGCTCCTCGACGGGCACCTCGCGCGGCTGGACGACGCCGGTCTCCTCGTACGTCTTCACGGGCTACTACGGGCAGCACGGCTCCTGGTCGAAGGGCTACCACACGGGGCAGGACTTCGCGGTGCCGACGGGCACCACGGTCCGTGCGGTCGGCCCCGGCCGGGTGGTGCACACCGGCTACAACCGCAGCTACGGCTACGAGGTGGTGATCCGGCACGCCGACGGCCGCTACAGCCAGTACGCCCACCTCTCCCGGATCGACGTGTCGGCGGGCCGGAGCGTGTCGGCCGGGCAGCGCGTCGCCCGGTCCGGGGCGACGGGCCGGGTGACGGGCCCGCACCTCCACTTCGAGGTGCGGACCACGCCGTCCTTCGGCTCGGACGTCGACCCGCTGGCGTACCTGCGCTCCCACGGGGTGCGCGTCTAGAACGCGGCCCCGGCGGGCGGTTCCTCCGGTCAGGAGCCGTCCGCCGGCTGGTTCTCCCTGAGGGTGATCCGGCCCTTCCGGAGGGTCGCCAGACGCGGGGCGCGCCGGGCGATGGCGCTGTCGTGGGTGACCATGACGAAGGTCAGGCCGTGCTCCTTCCAGAGCCCCTCGAGCAGGTCGACGATCTCGTCCCGCATCGACTCGTCGAGGTTGCCGGTGGGTTCGTCGGCGAGCAGCACCTTGGGCCGCTTGACCAGGGCCCGCGCGATGGCGACGCGCTGCTGCTGGCCGCCGGAGAGCTCGGAGGGCAGGTGGGCGAGGCGCTCGCCGAGGCCGACGGACTCCAGCGCCTCGGCCGCGCGGCGGCGGCGCTCGGCGGTCCTGACGCCGAGCGGGACGAGCGCGGTCTCCACGTTCTCCTGGGCGGTGAGCGTGGGGATGAGGTTGAAGCTCTGGAAGACGAAGCCGATGTTCTGGCTGCGGACGGTGGTCAGCCGGCCCTCCGAGAGCGTCGCCAGGTCGGTGCCGTCGAGCAGGACGCTGCCCGCGGTCGGCCGGTCGAGGCCGCCGAGCATCTGCAGCAGCGTGGACTTGCCGCCGCCGGTGGGCCCCTGGATGACCAGCCGGTCGCCCTCGCTGATGGTCAGGTCGATCCCGGCCAGGGCGTCGACCCTCTCCTGGCCGCGCCGGTACTGCTTGGTGACGCCGGTGAGTTCGTACATGGTGCTACTCCTGCGGTACGGGGTGGGGTTCGGGTGCTACTCGACGCGGCGCAGCGCGTCGGCGGGGCGCAGTCGCGAGGCGCGCCAGGCGCCGAACGCGCCCGCCACGAGGCCGCCGCCGAGGGCGAGGAGGACGGCGAGGGCGACGGTGGTGAGGCTGACCGGGGCGGTGAGCGCGATGTCGAGGGTCTTGCCCGCTCCCCCGCCGGCGCCGAACATCCGGCCGCCGCCCATGCCGCCGCCGGATCCGCCCAGGCCGCCCGCGCTCGCGCCGAGTTCGGCGGTGAGGGTGGGGCTGACGGCGGTGACGAGCCAGGCGCCGCCGAGGCCGGCCGCGATGCCGAGGGCGCCGCCGATGAGCCCGTTGACCAGCGCCTCGCCGACGACCTGGCGGGTGACCCGGCCGCTCTTCCAGCCCAGCGCCTTCAGGGTGCCGAACTCGCGGACCCGGCGGCTGACGGCGGAGGAGGTGAGCAGTCCGGCGACGAGGACGGCGGCGAGCAGCACCGCGTAGGAGAGCCAGGTGCCGACGGTGGTGGCGAGGCCGGAGGCGGTGTCGAGCGAGCCGGAGACGGTCTTGGCGAGGTCGGCGGAGGTGGTGACGGTGGTCCCGGAGACGTTCTTCTGGATGCCGTTCTTGACCTCGTCGATCCGGGTGGAGTCGGCGGCCTTCACATAGACCGTGGTGATCTTGCCCCTGGCGTCGGCGAGCGTCTGGGCCCGCGTGAGCGGGAGGTAGACCTGGGCCGCGGCCTGGCCGCTGTCGGCGGTCGCGATCCCGATGACGGTGAAGGCCGTGCCCTTGACGGTGAGCTTCTTGCCGACGGCGAGGTTCTCCTGCCGGGCGTAGGCGCCGTCGACGACGGCGACCGCGGCGTCGGTCTCGGTGGTCTTGAAGGTGCGGCCCTGGGTGAGGGTGGAGGTGGTGAGGGGGCCGAGGCCGGGGGCGGTGACGTCGGTGCCGTAGAGCGTGAAGGAGTTGACGTCGAAGGCGGCGCCGCCGCCGGTGACGGTGTCACCGGAGCCCGTGCCGCCGGGGCCGCCCTGCCGGAAGCCCGCGCTGCCCCCGCCGCTCTCTCCGCGCTGGATCTCGCCGCGCTCGAACCGCCCGTTGATCTTGAGGTTGACGAGGCTGAGCCCGCCGACGGCCCGGGCGACGCCCTGCTGCTTCCCGACGGTGCCGACGGTGGAGTCGGGCAGGGTCTGGAAGCCCTGCACCATCAGCCGGTCGCTGCTCTGCTCCTCGCCCGCGCCCTTGCCCTGGAACTCGAAGCGCGGCCGCTGCGGCTGCTCCCCGGCCTTGGGCCGCTCCTGCGCCTTGGTGACCGTGAGGTCCGTGCCGAGCCCGTAGAGGGATTCCAGGACCTTGCCCTGGGCCTGCCTCATCCCGGCGGAGACGGAGCCGACGACGATGACCAGCGCGATGCCGAGCGCGAGCCCGGAGGCGACGACGAGCGCCGCCTTTCTGCGGCGGCGCAGCTCGCGCCGGAGGTAGGTGAAGAACATGACGGTGAAGCTAGGAGCGCCCGCTGATGGACGGATAAGGCCCGCGTAAGAATGCGATGAGAGCGGCCCGGGCCGCCCCGGGACGCTCCCTGCCGCGCCGACCGCCGTACCTCAGCCGCCGTACGTCCGCCGCCGTACCTCAGCCGCCGTACGTCAGCGGGTCGGCCAGGATGTCGCGCAGCACGAGCGCCGCCGCGCCGCGGGCCGTGGTGGCGGTGGTCGAGGCCGGCCGCAGCCGGGCGGCGGAGGACGGCCAGAGGGCGGAGACGACCCGGCGGGACAGCTCGGCCTCCGCCGCCGGGGCGAGCCAGGGCATCAGGCGGGGGAAGATGCCGCCGAGCACCACGGCCTGCGGGTCCAGCAGGTTGACGGCTCCCGAGAGGGCGACGCCGAGCATCCGGCCGGCCTCGTCGAGGGCGGCGAGGGCACGGGGCTCCCCGGCGACGGCCCGTTCGGTCAGGGTGTCGACCGAACGGGCCCCGGCGGCGCGCAGCAGGGCGGTCTGGCCCGCGTACTGCTCCAGGCAGCCGAGGGAGCCGCACCGGCAGCGGCGGCCGTCCGGGGCCACGGTGAGGTGACCGATCTCGCCGGCGAACCCGTGCGCGCCGCGCAGGAGTTCGCCGTCCAGGACGATCGCGCCGCCGACCCCGATCTCGCCGGTGACGAGCAGGAAGCTGCGGACGGCGCCGAGTGCGCCGAACCAGAGCTCGGCCAGCGCCGCGATGTTCGCCTCGTTGTCGGAGGCGACGGGCAGCGCCGGGGCGCCGGGCGGGCGGGCGGCGGCGAGGGCCTCGGCGAACAGGACGTCGGCGTCGACCCGGTTCCAGCCGAGGTTGGGCGCCTGGCGCACGGTGCCGCCGGAGACCAGGCCGGGCAGCGCGAGCCGTACGCCGGTGGGGTGCAGGTCCTGCCGGGACGCCTCCGCCAGGACCTCGGCGGTGAGTTCCGCGGCCCGGCGCAGCACCACGACCGGCGCGAGGGCGCGGTTGTCGAGCGGCACGCTGCGGCGCACCCGGTCGGCACCCGTGAGGTCCGCCACGCACACGTTCACGTAGTCGACGTTGATCTCGACCCCGAGGCCGGCCGGTCCGGTGCACGCGGGCTTCAGGACGGTGCCGGGGCGACCCGCCTGACCGCTGAAGGTCTTGCCGGACTCGACGAGCAGCCCGCGCTCCAGGAGCTGTTCGGCCAGCGAGGAGACGGCGGCTCGGGTGAGGCCCACGCGCGCGGCGACGGCCGCCCGGGTCGTCTCCCCGGCCTCGTGCACGGTGCGCAGGACGAGGCTCAGGTTGTGCCGGCGTACGCCCGCCTTGTCGGCCTTGGGCTCCGAGGGGTGGTGGGGGCTGTTCATCGTGCGCAGAGCCTAACCGCAGGGCGCGGGATCGGGACCCTCCCGAACGAGGCCGAATCGAGCCGAAGCGAGCGGAAGCAAGCGGAAGCGGGCCGAAGCACTCGGAAGGAAGCGGAAGCGGCCCTCGCCCGGGCCCTACGGCGCCACGAACAGCCGGGGGAAGCGCGGGCCCAGCCAGGGCTTGCGGCCCCAGGCGAGGGCGCGGCCGGTGGCCATCACCGGGACCGGGTCGATCCGGCCGAGGGCCATCAGGAGGAAGGCGACCGGCTCGGTCAGGACGGTGCAGTCGGGGCGGTCCAGGGGGCCGTGCGCGGTGGTCACCGTCCCGTCGGCGATGGTCACGCCGAACTGCGCGCCGCCCCACAGCCGCACCCGGTAGCGGGCGGTGAGTCCGGCGACGGCGGCGCGGTCGGCCACCCGGGGCATCGCGGCGACCATGAACGGCAGGGTCAGTTCGACCCGGGCGCGGTCCAGCATGTGCGGGCGTCCCAGGGCGCGGGCCAGGTCGTAGCCGTGGCCGAGCATGTGGGTGAGCAGGTAGGCGCCGAGGCCGGCGGGGTCGAGCGGGCCCATCGGGGTCTCCACGACCTCCTCCGGCGCCCGCTCCCCGACGGCGTCGAGGAACGCGAGGGCCTGGTCGAGGATCAGGTCGGCGAGCGGCCCCGCGCCCCGCTCGGGGAAGGCCGCCAGGGCCTCCTCGTTGGCGGCGGCGATGCCCCGCGCGGTGCCGTCGGCGTACGGGCGGACGAGACCCGCGGCGAGCTCGGCCATCAGCTGGTTGGCCTGGCCGAGGTGGGCCGCGGTCTCGCCGACCGTCCAGGTCAGCCGGGGCACGGGGAGCCCGGTGTCGGGAGCTCCGCGCAGCACGTCGGCGATGTCCCGCGCGGTGCCGCGTATCGCGTCCCCGAGCCCTTCCGGCAGTACGGCCATGTCTCGCCCATTCCTCGCACCCCGACGGATCAGGGCGCAAGAGTAGGGTGCCGGGCCCGCCCGTGACCAGGGGTAACCCCGGGGACCGGACGCGGGTCGGGCCGCGGCACGGTCACGGACCGGGCGCCGGTCACCCCCGGGTCACGCGCGGGCCAGGCGCAGGGTGAGCAGCTGGAACGGGCGCAGGGCGACCGGGATCTCGTCGCCCTCCACCGTCACCTCCTCGTCTCGGGGGCGCTCCAGCAGGTCGCAGAGCCGCGCCCCGGCGAGCGCGAACCCGGCGGAGAGACGGGTCCGGACGCGCCCGCCCCCGGCCTCGTAGAGCCGGACGACGACGTCGCCGCTCCCGTCGTCGGCCAGCTTCACGGCGCTGAGCACCACGGAGGGAGCGGCCACGGACACCAGCGGGGCCACGTCCGCGGTGCCGGGCACCCGCCGCTCGGGCTGGTTGATCAGATAGCCCTCGCGGACGGCGTCGCCGATGGCCGCGCCCGGCACGAGCGCGTGCCGGAAGCGGTGCACGCCCTGGTCGGTGTGCGGGTCGGGGAAGCGCGGGGCGCGCAGCAGGGAGGCCCGGACGGTGGTCGTGGTGCCCTGGTCCTCGGGCCGTACCGTGCGGGTGACGTCGTGGCCGTACGTCGAGGCGGTGACGAGGGCGACGCCCCAGCCGGGCTCCTCGAAGTGGACGAACTTGTGGTTGCAGGCCTCGAACTTGGCGGCCTCCCAGCTGGTGTTGGAGTGGGTGGGCCGGTGCAGGTGCCCGAACTGGGTCTCGGCCGCGTAGCGGTCGGTGTGCAGGTCGAGCGGGAACGCGGCCTTGAGGAACTTCTCGGTCTCGTGCCAGTCCACCTCGGTGTCGAGGTCGAGCCGCCGGGCCCCGGCGGTGAGGGTGAGGGTCTGCACCGCCCGGGAGGAGCCGAAGGAGCGGGTGACGCGGACGGCGACCGCCCCGGGCGTGTCCGTGACGACGGCCAGCTCGTCCACGCCGGTGAGGTCGGTGACCGTGTTGCGGTAGAAGCGGTCGACGTCCCAGGCGTCCCACATGTTCGGGAAGTCCGGGTGGAGTTGGAGCAGGTTGGCGGCGGCGCCGGGGGCGACCGTCTCGCGCCCGGAGTCGAGGTCGAGGGCGGAGACGACGAGGCCGCGCGCGTCGACGGCGACCCGCAGCAGCCCGTTGCCGAGGACGAAGCCGCCCTCGGGGCGCGGGACGACCGTGCAGCGTCCGGGGGCCCCGGGCAGGGCGGCGGCGCGGCGGGCGCCGCCCGCGGGGACGCCGCCGCGGGGGTGCGGGGCGCTGTTGAAGACCACCTCGGCGGAGCCCGGGGCGGTGCCGTCCGCCGGCTCCTGCCCGGCGAGGGCCCGCTGGGCCCGGTCGACGAGCGCGGTCAGCTCCTCGGCCACGGCCGCGTAGGTGCGCTCGGCCTCGCGGTGGACCCAGGCGATGGAGGAACCGGGCAGGATGTCGTGGAACTGGTGGAGCAGCACCGTCTTCCAGATGCGGTCCAGCTCCGCGTACGGGTACGGGAGCCCGGCCCGGACGGCGGCGGTGGCGCACCACAGCTCGGCCTCGCGCAGCAGGTTCTCGCCCGCCCGGTTGCCCTGCTTGGTCCGCGCCTGACTGGTGAGGGTCGCCCGGTGCAGCTCCAGGTAGAGCTCCCCCACCCACACCGGCGGATCGGGGTACTCGGCCTGCGCCTTGGCGAAGAACTCGGCCGGTGCCTCCCAGCGCACCCGGGCGGAGCCCTCCAGGTCCCGCATCCGGGCCGCCTTGGCGATCATCTCCCGGGTGGTGCCGCCGCCCCCGTCGCCCCAGCCGGTGGGCGCGATGGAGTGCCGGGCGCGGCCCTTGTCCTTGAAGTTGCGGACGGCGTGGGCGATCTCCTTGCCCTGCATGGAGCAGTTGTACGTGTCGACGGGCGGGAAGTGGGTGAAGATCCGGGTCCCGTCGACGCCCTCCCACCAGAAGGTGTGGTGCGGGAAGGAGTTGACCTGGCTCCAGGAGATCTTCTGGGTGAGGAGCCACTTCGAGCCGGCCTCCTTGATGATCTGCGGGAGCCCGCCGGCGAAGCCGAAGGTGTCCGGCAGCCACGCCTCCTGGTTCTCCACGCCGAACTCGTCCAGGAAGAAGCGCTTGCCGTGCACGAACTGCCGGGCCATGGCCTCCGAGGAGGGCATGTTGGTGTCGGACTCGACCCACATGCCGCCGGCCGGGACGAAGCGTCCTTCGGCGACCGCCTTCTTGACCCGGGCGTACACCTCGGGGCGGTGCTCCTTGATCCAGGCGTACTGCTGGGCCTGCGACATCGTGTAGACGAAGTCGGGCTCGTCCTCCAGGAGCGCGGTCATGTTGGCGGTGGTCCGCGCCACCTTGCGGACGGTCTCGCGCAGCGGCCACAGCCAGGCCGAGTCGATGTGGGCGTGTCCGACGGCGCTGATCCGGTGGGCGGAGGGCTCGGCGGGCGAGGCGAGGACGGCGGTCAGCTCGGCCCGGGCGGCGGCGGCCGTGCCGCCCACGTCCTGGAGGTCGAGCGCGTCGAGGGCCCGCTCGACGGCGCGCAGGACCTCCCAGCGGCGGGCGCCCTCCACGGGGAGCTCGGCCATCAGCTCGCCGAGCACCTCCAGGTCGGCGACGAGCTGCCAGACCGTCTCGTCGAAGACGGCGAGGTCCATCCGCGCGAGCCGGTACTGCGGGGTGTCGCCGGCCGTGTCCCGGTCGCCGAGCTCGGTGGGCAGGAAGGGGTGGTAGTCGAGGATGACCGGGTTGGACGCGGCCTCGACGTGCAGCAGCACCTCCTCGCCGCCGCGCGCCGGATCGGCGACCCTGACCCACTGGTTGCGCGGGTTGAGCCCCTTCACCGGGCTGCCGTCGGGGCGGTAGACCAGGCCCTCGCACTGGAAGCCGGGCATGTTGGCGTCGAAGCCGAGGTCGATCAGCGCCTCGACGGTGCGGCCGGCCCACTCCGGGGGCACGGTGCCGGAGACGGTGAGCCAGCTGGTGCCCCAGGGCGCGCCCCAGGCGTCGCCGACGGCGACGGGGGTGCGGGGCGCGGCGAGCCCCTCGGCGACGGGCACGGGTTCGCCGGGGGCGGTCCAGATGCCGACCTGGAGGGGCACGGACTCGGGGTACACGGCGGGGCGGACGCGTTCGTCGAGGACGCGCTTGAGCCGGTTCTCGACGAGGCTGCGGTCGTCATGCATGGGCGGGACTCTCCGGATCACGAAGGGGACGGAGGGGGCGGAGGGGGCGGCGGATCGGGGCGGCGGGTCGTGACGGTGGAACCCGGCCGGGGCACGGCCGGAGGCACCGCCGGTACGGGCTCAGCGCGGCGCGGCTCCGGTGCCGGAGCCGGAGCCGGCCGTGCCTCCGGCGGTGCCCAGGTCGTCGAGGGTGACGAGTTCGGTGATGCCCCGGGCGGCGAGGTACGCCGGGTCGGCCGCGCGGGCCGCGAGGACCACGGCAGGGCGGGCGCCGTCCGCGGCGAGCCGCATGAACGCCTCGAAGTACGCGCCGCCGGGGGCGCAGGAGGAGCGCTTCGGCGCCTCCTCGGGGAGGTCGAGCACGAGCGCGGTGCCGCGGGGCGCCGGCGCCGGGGCGGTGGCGCGAGCCTCGGCGACGGCGTCGGCGAGCGCCCGGCCGGCCGGCTTGACCCGGCGGTCGGTGGTCAACAGGCCGAGGCTGTATTCCAGTTCGGGGAAGTCGGCGAGCGAGCGGTCGACGTCGTGGGAGCACCACCACGTGATACCCCACAGATCGGGGCAGTCGAGCGCGGCGGCCACGGTCGTCCGGGTGAATCCGGCCGCGCGGTCGGGGGCGATGTGCGGGGCGGGGGCGCCGACCTCCTGGAGCCAGACGGGCCGCCGGGGGTCGGTCGCCCAGGCCTTGGACAGCTCGATGAGGTAGGCGGCGTGCTGGGCGACCGCCACGGAGTCGGGGCCGTGGCGCTGGGCGGTCCCGTTGAAGACCCAGGAGTGGACGGCCGTGGCGCCGCCGATCCGGGCGGCCTGGGCGGGGGTGAAGGGGTGGTCGTCCTGGTACCAGGCGGCGTCGTACTCGGCGTGCAGGTGGAACCGGCCGGGGGCGCCCTCCTCGCAGGCGTCGAGCATCCGGCGCAGCCAGGCCGCGGCCTCGTCGGGGCTGATGCGGTCGGGGTCGGGGTGCGGGTCGCCGGAGAACTGGTTGATCTCGTTGCCGACGGTCATGCCGAGGAAGTTCGGCCGGTCGGCGAGGGCGGCGGCGAGGGTCCGCAGGTAGGCGCTCTGCCCGTCGAGGACCTCGGGGTCGGTGAAGAGGTTCCGCCGGTGCCAGGTCCGGGTCCAGGCGGGCAGGAAGTCGAAGCTGGAGAGGTGCCCCTGGAGTCCGTCGACGGCGACGTCCAGGCCGCGTTCCCCGGCCGCGTCGACGAGCAGGCCGAGCTGTTCGACGGCGCGGGGGCGGATCAGGGTGCGGTTGGGCTGGAAGAGCGGCCAGAGCGGGAAGACCCGGACGTGGTCGAGGCCGAGGGCGGCGACGGAGTCGAGGTCGGCGCGCACGTCGTCGAGGTCGAAGTCGAGCCAGTGGTGGAACCAGCCCTGGCTGGGGGTGTAGTTGACGCCGAAGCGCGGAGCGGTGCGGTGGGGACGATGCGTCATGCGGGGTGCGGTTCCTTCGTGAAGGAGGGGTGCTGACGGGCCGGACGGAGCGGGCGGGGCGGTCATCCCTTGATCGCGCCCTCCTCGACCCCCTTGAAGAAGAAGCGCTGGAGGACCGCGAACACGGCGACCACCGGCAGGAAGGCGATCATGGTGCCGGCGGCGATCTGCCGGGGGTTGGCGGAGAAGGTCCCGTCGAGGTACTGGAGTCCGACGGTGAGGGTGTAGCGGGAGGGGTCGTTGAGCACGATCAGCGGCCACAGGAAGTCGTCCCAGGCGCCGATGAAGGTGAAGATGACGACGACGCTCAGCATGCCGCGCACGCTCGGCAGCCCGATGTGCCAGAGCCGCTGCCAGACGTTGGCGCCGTCCACGAGCGCGGCCGCGTCGAGCTCGGCCGGCACCGCCCGGAAGGCGGTGTACATCAGCAGCACGTTGAGCATGGCGATCGCCCCGGGCAGGGCGACCCCGAGCAGGGTGTCGGTGAGGCCGAGGCTGCGGACGGTCACGTACTGGGAGACGATGGTGACCTCGCCGGGCAGCACGAGGGTCGCGACGAACAGGCCGAGCGCGAGCCGGGCTCCCCGGAAGCGCAGCCGGGCCAGGGCGTATCCGGCGAGGGTGGCGCCGACGACGTTGCCGAGGACGGCGATCCCCGCCACGATCAGCGAGTTCGCCGCGTAGCTCCACACCGGGACGGTGTCGGCGACCTTGGCGTAGTTGTCGAGGGTGAGCTCCTCGGGCAGGAAGCGGGGGGTGCGCGCGAAGACGTCCTCGGCGGGGCCCTTGAGCGAGGTGGACAGCTGCCAGAGGAAGGGGCCGACGGTGAGGAGGAGGACGAGGAGGAGCAGGAGGTAGCGCACCGCCTTCTCGGCGGTGGAGGGGCTGCGGCTCAGGGTCATCCGTCAGGCCGCCTTCCGGTTGAGCCGGGCCAGGAACAGCATCGGGCCGACGGTGAGCACGAAGAGCAGCACGCTGAGGGCGGAGGCGTAGCCGATGTGCCCGGTGAAGCCGCGGCTGTACATCTGGATGAGCATGACGACCGACATGTCGCGCCCGCCGGGTCCGCCGGTGCCGTGGGACAGCACGTACAGCTCGGAGAAGATCCGCAGCGCGGAGACCGAGATGAGGACGGAGATCAGCAGCATCGCGGGACGGACGCCGGGCAGGGTGACGTGCCAGAACCTGCGGACGGCGCCGGCCCCGTCGACGGCGGCGGCCTCGTGCAGCTCGCGCCCGACGTTCCCGAGCGCGGAGAGGTAGATGACCATGTAGTAGCCGAGCCCCTTCCAGACGGTGAGGGCGATGGCGCTGAACAGCAGCAGCCAGCGGTCGGTGAGGAAGGAGACCGGGCGGTCGGCGAGGCCGAGCTGGTGCAGCACTCCGTTGAGCAGGCCCCGCTCGTCGAGCATCCAGCCCCAGACCAGGCCGACGACGACGGCGGAGGCGACGACCGGGGTGTAGAACGCGGTGCGGAAGAAGGTGATGCCGGGCAGCTTCCGTTCCACCAGGAGGGCGAGCAGCAGCGGCAGCAGGGTGAGCAGGGGCAGGCAGACCAGCAGGTAGACGACGCTGTTGACGAGGGCGTCCGTCAACTGGGCGTCGTCCAGGGCCCGCTGGTAGTTCTCCAGTCCGGTGAAGCGGCCGCCGCCGAGCGGCCTGGCGCTGGTGAAGGACAGGATCACGGTGTTGACCGCGGGCCACAGGTTGAAGACGGCGAGCCAGATCAGGGCGGGGCCGGCGAGCAGCCAGGGCGTGAGCCGGCGCCGGTGCGTCAGCGTCATCGGGGGATCTAGTCCTTGATCAGCTGGTTGGCGCGGGCGACGGCCGTGTCCAGGGCGTCCTTGGAGTCCGCCTGTCCGCTGAGGGCGAGGGCGATCTGCTGGTTGACGACGGTCTTCACGGCGTCGTTGGCCTGGACGGGTTCGAGGACCCGGGCGGAGGCGAGCGAGCGGAAGGCGGTCACCTTGGCGTCGGCGGCGTTGGTGCCGTCGCTCCTGCTGAAGAACGGGTCGGCGGCGGAGGCGGTGGTGGAGGGGAAGATGCTGGTCTCGCGGGCGAAGGCGGCCTGGTTGGCGGGGCTGGTGACCCAGCGGGCGAGGGCCAGGGCCGCGGCCGGGTTCTTGGTGGACCTGGGGATGGACAGGCCCTGGACGTACAGCGGCGGGGTGCCCATGGCGGGCGAGGAGACCACCTTGGGGGCCAGCGTCGGGTTGTCGACGGCGAGGCTGGTGATGTAGTTGGCGCCGGCCGTGGTCCAGGCGGCGGTGCCGGAGGAGAAGAGCTTGGTGTTGCCGGCGTAGGTCTCCGTCAGGACGTCCTTGGGCAGCAGGCCCTCCTTGAAGGCCGCCCGGTAGGTGTCGAGGACGGCGGCGGCCTCGGGGGTGTTGAAGGTGAAGCTGCGGCCGTCCGCCGACATGACCGGGACCCCGGCGTTGGCCAGGTCCATCAGGTTGGGCTTGCGGCTCATCAGGTAGACCTGGCCGCCGGACTTCGCCTTGACGGTGCGGGCCGCGGCCACCAGCTGGTCGAGCGAGGCCGGCGGCTTCTTCGGGTCGAGGCCGTACTTCGTGAGCAGCTCGGCGTTCCAGTAGTTGACGTCGGTGTTGAGGTACCAGGGGTAGCCGTAGGTGCCGTCGTGGCCGGGGAAGCGGTACGCCTCGAGGCCGCCCTTGACGTAGTCGGCGGCGGCGGAGGCGTCGGAGCCGACGACGTCGAGCAGCAGCTTCTGCTTCACCAGCGGCAGGGCGAAGTCCGGGGGCAGGTTGACGACGTCGGGGAGGGTGCCGCCGGCGGACTGGCTGAGGACCTTCTCCGAGTAGCCCTCGCCGGGCTGGTCGAGCCAGTCGACCTCGACGCCGGGGTACTTCTTCTCGAAGCCGGCGATCACGCCCTCCATGTACGCGGTGAACTTCGGCTTCAGGGCCCAGGTCTGGAGCGAGACCTTGCCCTTCACCTCGCCGCCCGAGTGGACCGGACCGGGGGCGCCGGAGTCCTCCGCGCCGCCGAGGCCGCAGCCGGCGAGGGTCACCGCCGCCGCCGCGGCCGCCGTCCACCGCGCCCAGCGGCTCCTTCGTATGACTCGCACGAGGGTGTCTCCTTGCTGATCGATGGTGCAGGGAGGTTTACTAAACCGCTCTAGTGATGCGGGACTATCCACCCGGCTAAACTCCGGTGTCAAGGGAGCCCGCGGGAACCGGCCGTCCTCGCACGGGCGGCGGCGGGGCGGAAACGGCTGATCAGGGAGGGCGTCCGGTGGCCAGACCGACCATCGCCGACATCGCCAGGGAGGCGGGCGTCTCCAAGGGCGCCGTCTCCTTCGCGCTCAACGGGCGCCCGGGGGTGAGCGAGGCGACCCGGGACCGGATCCTGCGGGTGGCCGAGCGGATGAACTGGCGCCCGCACAGCGCCGCCCGCGCGCTCGGCGGGGCCCGCGCCGGGGCCGTCGGACTGGTGCTGGCCCGCCCCGCGCGCACGATCGGCCTCGAACCCTTCTTCAGCCATCTGCTGTCCGGCCTCCAGGCCGCGCTGTCCGGTCGGGGCACCGCCCTCCAGCTGCTCGTGGTGGAGGACACGGCCGCCGAGATCGAGGTCTACCGCCGCTGGACCTCCGAGCACCGGGTGGACGGCTTCGTCCTGGTCGACCTCCAGGTGCGCGATCCGCGCATCCCGGTCCTGGAAGAACTGGGCGTCCCCACCGTGGTGCTCGGCGGCCCGGGGCGGCACGGGCGGCTGCCCGCCGTCTGGGCCGACGACCGCGAGGCGATGACCTCGATCGTCGAGTACCTGGCGGCCCTCGGCCACCGCCGGATCGCCCATCTCGCCGGTCTGCCCTCCTTCCAGCACACCCAGCGCCGGATCCGGGCGGTGCGGGACGCGGCGCGCCGGCTCGGACTGACCGAGGCCGTCTCCGTGCCGACCGACTTCAGCGACGCGGAGGGCGCGGCGGCCACCCGGGCGCTGCTCGCCCGGCCGGGGCGGCAACGGCCGACCGCGATCGTCTACGACAGCGACGTCATGGCGGTCGCGGGCCTCGGCGTCGCCACCGAGATGGGCGTCGCGGTCCCCGGCGGGCTGTCCGTCGTCTCCTTCGACGACTCGGCCCTGACCCGGATCGTCCACCCCTCCCTGACGGCCCTCTCCCGGGACACGTTCGCGCTCGGCGAGCAGGTCGCGACGGCGCTGCTCGCCCAGGTCGACGACCCGTCCTCGGCCCGGGACGTCAAGAATCCGACCCCCCGGCTCACGGTCCGCGAGAGCACCGCCCCGCCCGCCGGCTGACCGGGACGGCCCTCTTGACCGCGCTCGCTAAAGCCCTTTAGCCTCCGCACCGGATCACCTCCGCACCATCGCGCCACCGGCACCACCAGCCCCCTTCCCTCCCGCTGGACCGGAGCTCCGATGAGACGACCCCTGCATCTGCTGCTGGGCGCGGCCCTCTCCCTGGCCGCGCTCGGACTCACCGCCCCGCCGAGCGCCTCGGCGTCCACCCCGCCTGACAACGTTGTCGCCGCTGCCTCGGGCAGCCAGCCGTACGCCTCCTACTGGTATCCGAACTCGATCCTGAACTGGGACCCGGCCACCGACCCGGACGCGCGTTTCAACCGCTCGCGCGTCCCGCTCCGGCCGCGTGTCTCCGATCCCGCGCTCAAGGCCAACGCCAACGCCCGCGCGGGCGAGGGCAAGGTCGTGTCGCTGGTCTCGTTCGCGCCCACCTCGAACAACCCGTCCCAGGGCTCGGCCGACGCCAATTACTACGCCTTCGGGCACTGGCAGTACGTCGACAAGCTGGTGTTCTGGGGCGGTTCGGCCGGCGAGGGTCTGATCCTCGCGCCGAACCCGACCGTCGTCGACGCGGCCCACCGCAACGGGGTCAAGGTCTACGGCACCGTCTTCTTCCCGCCCACCGCGTACGGCGGCCAGCTCCAGTGGGTGCGCGACTTCACGCAGAAGTCCGGCGGCCGCTACCCCGTCGCCGACAAGCTGGCCCAGGTCGCGCAGCACTACGGATTCGACGGCTGGTTCGTCAACCAGGAGACGGCGGGCGGAGACGCGGCGCTCGCGACCGAGGTGCGCAACACGATGCGCTACGCCCGCTCGCTCGGCCCGGTCGAGTTCATGTGGTACGACGCGATGACCGAGTCCGGCTCGGTGAGCTGGCAGAACGCGCTGACCTCCGCCAACGACGCCTTCCTCCAGGAGGGCGCGCAGCGCACCAGCGACTCGGTGTTCCTGAACTTCAACTGGAGCGCGAGCGGCCTGAACTCCTCCCGCACCCTGGCCCGCGGTCTCGGGCGCGGCGAGTACGAGCTGTTCAGCGGCATCGACACCGAGTCCAACGGCTACGGCACGAGCGTCGACTGGAACGCCCTGTTCCCCGCCGGACAGCCGCACACCACCTCGCTCGGGCTCTACCGCCCCGAGTGGACCTGGAAGTCCGCCGCCGACCGGGCCGACGCCACGGCCCGCGAGGCCCGTTACTGGGTCGGCGCCAACGGCGACCCGTCCGACACCACGACCACCTCCTCCTGGAAGGGGCTCGCGCAGTACGTCGCCGAGTCCTCGCCCGTGACCGCCAAGCCCTTCGTCACCCACTTCGACGCCGGGCAGGGCGACTTCTACCACTCCGGCGGGACCCGGGTGTCCGGCGCGGCCTGGAACAACCTCTCCCTCCAGGACGTGCCGCCCACCTACCGCTGGCTGGTCACGTCCACGGGCACGAAACTCAAGCCGTCGATCGACTACACCGACGCCTACGAGGGCGGCTCGGCCCTGCGCCTGACCGGCACGCTCGACGCCGTGAACACCGTACGGCTGTACCAGACGAAGCTGCCCGTGGCGGCCGACACCAAGCTGTCGGTGGTGGTGAAGACCCCCGCCGCCGGGCCCACCCGGCTGAAGGCGGCCGTCTCCTTCACCGACGCCCCCACCACCTTCACCACGCTGGACCTCGGCGCCACCACCGGCACGGGATGGGAGCACAAGACGCTCGACCTCTCCGCGTACGCCGGGAAGACGGTCGCGCAGCTCGGCCTGGAGACGACCGGGACGACCTCCTCGTACGACATCAAGGTGGGCCGGATCGCCCTGTACGACGGCGCGGTGGACGCCCCGTCCGCACCGACGGCGCCCACCGTCCTCGGCACGACGGACACCGGTGGCGCGAGCAAGTCGCTCCGGCTCGGCTGGACCGCCTCGGCCTCCGGCGAGGTCCATCACTACGAGGTGTACCGCCGCAACGCCGACGGCGGCCGCACCTTCCTGGGCGCCACGCCCAACGACAGCTACTTCGTACCGAAGCTGGACCGGGCCGGCACCGAGACCTCGACGACGCTCGACGTCGAGGCCGTCTCCACCGAGTTCGGCCGCTCCCCCGCCGCGAGCACCACGGTCACCTGGTCCGCGACCACCGAGAGCAACCTGGCGCTGAACCGGCCCGCGACGGCCTCCGGTCAGTGCAACGCCTCGGAGGCCCCCGCCAAGGCGGTCAACGGCAGCGTCTCGGGCGGCAACGCCGACAAGTGGTGCGCGACCACCTCGGCCAAGTGGCTGGAGGTGGACCTCGGTTCGTCCCGGCCGCTGAACCGCTTCGTGGTGAAGCACGCGGCGGCCGGCGGCGAGAGCGCGAGCTGGAACACCCGGGACTTCCGGGTGGAGGTCCGCGACAGCACCACCGCCGCCTGGACCACCGCCGTGACCGTCAGCGGCAACACGGCGGCGACCACGACCCACCCGGTGGCCCTGTCCGCCCGGTACGTCCGGCTGGTGGTCACGGCGCCCACGCAGACCACCGATCCGGCCGCCCGGATCTACGAGTTCGAGGCCTGGGGGACCTGACCGCGTGCCGCCCGGGCCCGGGCGGCACGCTAGGAGGCCGCCGTCGCGACCTTCACCCCGAAGCCGATGAGCACCACACCGGTGACCCGCTCCATCGCGCCCCGCACGGCGGGCCGGGCGAAGAAGGAGCGGGCCCCGGCGAGCAGCAGCACGTAGCCGGAGAGCCAGACGACCGTGAGCGCCGCGTGGACCAGCACCAGCAGGGCCATCCCGGTGTGCGGGGAGAGCCCGGACGGGGCGAGGGTCGGCAGCAGGCCGGTGTAGAAGACCGCGATCTTCGGGTTGAGCAGGTTGCCCACCAGACCGGTCCGCCACGGGTTCCCGGCGGGCGGCGGCGCGTCCACGGGCGCCGCCGCCCCACCGCGCCTGGTCCGCCACAGCGCCTGCGCACCGAGGAAGACCAGGTAGGCCGCGCCGACCAGCTTCACCACGGTGTACGCGACGGCCGAAGCCGCCAGGACGGCGGCCAGCCCGGCCACCGCCAGCACGCCCCAGACCAGCAGCCCGCCGACGATCCCGCCGACGGTCAGCAGCCCGTCCCGCCGGCCGGCGGCCACGGCCCTGCGGGTCACGATCGCCATGTCCGGTCCCGGGACCATGGTCAGAAGCGCCAGCACACCGGTCGCCGCGAGAAGTTCGAACCCCATGGGCGGAGTCTGCCACCCGCACGCCCCGCGCGTTCTCCCGCCCCGGAGCCGTACGTCCGCCGGACAATGGAGCCCTGGACCGGACCGA
Organism: Streptomyces showdoensis; assembly: GCF_039535475.1. Taxonomy (NCBI): domain Bacteria; kingdom Bacillati; phylum Actinomycetota; class Actinomycetes; order Kitasatosporales; family Streptomycetaceae; genus Streptomyces; species Streptomyces showdoensis. Next base: position 170,963 of record NZ_BAAAXG010000006.1, read on the forward strand.
GCCGGGTCGGGTCCCACCGGGCCGGATCGGGCCGTCGCAGGGAGCAGCGGATGGCAGAGGTCGAGGTCGACGGGGCACGCCTGTTCTACGAGGCCGGCGGCGACGGTGCCCCGCTGGTCCTGGTGCACGGCTCCTGGGGCGACCACCACAACTGGGACCAGGTCGTCCACGGGCTCGCCCTGCGCCACCGGGTGCTCGTCTACGACCGCCGCGGGCACAGCGCGAGCGAGCGGCCGGCCGGACAGGGCTCGCGGCGCGAGGACGAGGACGACCTGGCCGCGCTGATGGAGGCGCTGGGCTTCGCGCCCGCGTTCGTCGCGGGCAACTCCTTCGGCGCCTCCACCGCCCTCGGGCTCGCCGCCCGCAGGCCCGGGCTGTTCCGGGCCCTCGCCGTCCACGAGCCCCCGCTGCTCGACCTCGCCGCCGAGGTGCCCGAGCACCGGGAGGAGGTGGCCGCCACGCGCGGGCGGCTCGACGCCGTCGCCGCCCTGGTACGGGCGGGCGACCCGCTCACCGCCGCCCGGACCTTCGTGGACGGGGTGGCCTTCGGGCCCGGCGAGTGGGAGCGGTTCCCTCAGCGGCTGCGGGACACCTTCGTCGCCAACGCCCCCACCTTCCTCGACGAGCAGGGCGACCCGGGCTGGGCCGCCCTCGACGTGGCCGGGCTGCGGCGCTGCGCCGCCCCCGTGCTCCTCACCCGGGGCTCACGGAGCCCGAGCTGGTTCCGGGCGGTCTACGACCGGGTCGCCGGGGCACTGCCGGGCGCGCGCACCCGGGTCTTCGAGGGCGCCGGTCACGTGCCGCACGTGAGCCATCCGCAGCGGTACGTGGAGGAGCTGACGGCCTTCTTCGCGACGGCGGGGTGAACCGGGCGGGGCGTCAGGCCCCGCCGGGCGCCTCCGGCTCGGCGACCCGCTGCAACAGCCCGTGCAGCACGGCCCGTTCGTCCTCGGTCAGCGGATGGAGCAGGTCGTCGGTGACGCGGCGGCTGGTGCGGTCGGTGTCGCGCAGGAAGGCGCGGCCCGCGTCGACGAGGACGACGACGCGGCTGCGCCGGTCGCCGGGCGCGGGGCGGCGTTCGACGAGGCCGAGGCGTTCGAGGTCGTCGACGAGGCCCACGATGGCGCTGGGGTCGTAGCCGAGCCGGGTGCTCAACTCCCGCTGGAGCGCGCCCTCGACGGTGGCCAGGTAGCGCAGGAGCGCGTAGTGGCGCAGGCGGAGGCCCGATTCCTGCAGCGCCGCGTTGAAGAGCTGCCCCGAGCGCAGGCCGAGGCGGTAGAGCAGGTAGCCGCTGTCGGAGTGCAGTCCGAGCATCCAGGGTTCGTCCATGGGTCCAGCATGGGGCACTACCGGTGTTGCTGACAACTATTGACGTCAACAATGATTGGTCCTAGCTTCCATCACGGCGGACCGCCGGCGATCGAGCCCCACGCTCTCCCGGTGACCCGCTCCGTACTCCCGCGCCCGTCATTCCCTCACTCCCTCACTCCCGAAGGGACAGCTCATGTCGCACTCCCCCGCCGTCGACCTCACCGGGAAGGTGGCCGTCGTCACCGGCTCCGGCCGCGGTCTCGGTCTCGCCTACGCCTCCGCGCTCGCCGCAGCGGGCGCCGCCGTCGTCGTCAACGACCTGGACGAGGAGGTGGCCCGGCGGGCGGCCGACTCGATCGTCGCGGCCGGCGGGCGGGCCGTCGCCGAGGCCGTGGCGGTCGGCGGCGCCGAGGCCGCCGACCGGCTGGTGGCCCGCGCCGTGGAAACCTTCGGCCGGCTCGACGTCCTCGTCACCAACGCCGGGATCCTGCGCGACAAGGTGCTGTGGAAGATGACCGACGACGACTTCGACGCCGTCGTGACCACCCATCTCAAGGGCACCTTCACCTGCGCCCGGGCCGCCGCCGTCCGCATGCGCGAACAGGGCGAGGGCGGCAGCCTGATCCTGATCGGCTCCCCCGCCGGGCAGCGCGGCAACTTCGGCCAGACCAACTACGCGGCCGCCAAGGCCGGCATCGCCGCCATGGCCCGTACCTGGTCGATGGAGCTGTCCCGGGCCGGCATCACCGTCAACGCCGTCGTCCCGGTGGCCGCCACCGCCATGACCGAGACCGTCCCCGCCTTCGCCCCGTACGTCGAGGCGCTCCGCGGCGGCGAGCCGCTGCCGGACTTCCTGCGGAAGGGCGAGGGGTTCGGCACCCCGGAGGACTGCGCCGCCCTCGTCCCCTTCCTCGCCTCCGAGGCGGCCCGGGGCATCACCGGCCAGTGCGTCGGCATCGGCGGGGACAAGCTGGCCCTGTGGTCGCACCCGCAGGAGGTGGCCACCGCGTACGCCGACGGCGGCTGGACCCCGGAGACCCTGGCCGCCGCCTGGCACACCTCGGTGGGCCGCGAGCCGCAGACCGTGGGCATCCCCGCGCCGAAGCTCCCGGAGGCCTGATGTCCGCGCCGTCCGTGGACGACCTGGTCGCGATCGACGTCCACACCCACTGCGAGGTCTCATCGAAGGGCCACGCCTCGCTCTCCGAGGAGCTGCACACGGCCTCCGCCGCGTACTTCAAGGTCGCGGGCGAGCGGAAGCCGACCCTGGAGGAGACCGCCGCGTACTACCGCGAGCGGCGGATGGCCGCGGTGGTCTTCACCGTGGACGCCGAGCACGCCACCGGCACCGAGCCGATCCCGAACGAGGAGATCGCCGAGGCGGCGGCCGCCCACGCCGACGTCCTCATCCCCTTCGCCTCCGTCGACCCCTTCCGCGGCCGGGCCGGAGTGCGGCGGGCCCGCCGGCTGGTCGAGGAGTACGGGGTCCGGGGCTTCAAGTTCCACCCGAGCATCCAGGGCTTCTTCCCCGACGACCGGATGGCCTACGGCCTCTACGAGGTCATGGAGGAGACCGGCACGATCGCCCTCTTCCACACCGGGCAGACCGGCATCGGTGCCGGGGTCCCCGGGGGCGGCGGCATCCGGCTCAAGTACTCCAACCCGCTGCACGTCGACGACGTCGCCGCCGACTTCCCGCACCTGAAGATCATCCTGGCGCATCCGTCCTTCCCCTGGCAGGACGAGGCGCTCGCCGTCGCGACCCACAAGCCGGGGGTGCACATCGACCTGTCCGGCTGGTCGCCGAAGTACTTCCCGCCGCAGCTGGTCCGGTACGCGAACACCCTGCTCCAGGACAAGGTCCTGTTCGGCTCCGACTTCCCCGTGCTCAGCCCCGACCGCTGGCTCGCCGACTTCGCGGAGCTGCCGGTCAAGGACGCGGTCCGCCCGAAGATCCTCAAGGAGAACGCCGCCCGGCTGCTCGGCCTCACCGGCTCCGACTCCCCTTCCTGAAAGGGCACCCGATGCGCAACGAGGGACTGGGGTCGTGGCCCGCCCGCCGGGCCCGCAAGACCCCGCACCGCACCGCCCTGATCCACGACGGCGCCACCGTCACGTACGGGGAGCTGCACGCACGCACCTCCCGGCTGGCCCACGCCCTGCGGACGGCCGGGGTCCGGCGCGGCGACCGCGTCGCCTACCTCGGCCCCAACCATCCGTCGTTCCTGGAGACCCTGTTCGCGGCCGGCCTGCTCGGCGCGGTCTTCGTGCCGCTCAACACCCGGCTCGCGGCGCCCGAGATCGCGTACCAGCTGCGCGACTCCGGCAGCACCGTGCTGCTCCGCTCGCCCGCCCTCGCGGCGGTGGCGGACGCGGCGCTCGCGGAGGGCGGGACCGGTGTGCGGACGGTCGTCGGACACCGGCGGCCCGTACGAGGAGCTGCTCGCCGCCGCCTCCGCGGAGCCGGTCGACGAGCGGGTCTCGCCCGAGGACGTGGCCCTCATCATGTACACCTCGGGCACCACGGGCCGCCCGAAGGGCGCGATGCTCACCCACGGCAACCTGGTCTGGAACGCGGTCGACGTCCTCGTCGACCTCGACCTGGCCGGCGACGAGACCGCGCTCGTCTCCGCCCCCCTGTTCCACACCGGCGGCCTCAACATGCTGGCCCTGCCGGTCCTGCTCAAGGGCGGAGCGTGCCTGCTCGTCGAGTCCTTCGACCCGGGCGACACCCTCGACCTGATCGAACGGCACGGCGTCACCTTCGTGTTCGGGGTGCCCACCATGTTCGACCGGGTCGCCCGGCACCCGCGCTGGGCGACGGCCGACCTGTCCAGTCTGCGGCTGCTCACCTGCGGCGGCGCGCCCGTGCCGACCGCGCTCATCGCCGCGTACCAGGAGCGGGGGCTCGCCTTCCTCCAGGGGTACGGGATGACCGAGGCCTCACCGGGCGTGCTGTTCCTGGACGCGGAGCACGCCGTGAGCAAGGCCGGGTCCGCCGGGGTGCCGCACTTCTTCACCGACGTACGGGTGGTGCGCCCCGACCTGACCCCGGCGGCGACCGGCGAGACGGGCGAGGTGCTGGTCCGCGGCCCGCACGTGATGGCCGGCTACTGGGGCCTGGCCGAGGAGACGGCGGCCGTGTTCGCCGACGGCTGGTTCCGCAGCGGCGACGCGGCCCGGGTCGACGCCGACGGCTACGTCACCATCGTCGACCGCCTGAAGGGACATGATCATCTCGGGCGGGGAGAACATCTACCCCGCCGAGGTGGAGGACGCCCTGCTCGCCCATCCCGACGTCGTCGAGTGCGCCGTCATCGGCGTGCCCGACGGGACGTGGGGCGAGACGGTCCGCGCGGTGATCGTGACCGGAGCGGCCGGCACGCCCGATCCGGCCGCGATCCTCGCGTCGCTGGACGGCCGGCTCGCCCGGTACAAGATCCCGAAGTCCGTCGTGGTCGTCGCCGAACTGCCGCGCACCGGCCTCCGGAAAGCTCCTCAGCACCAGCTCCGCACCCGGTACGGAACCCCCTGGACACGCCACCCGGCGCTTCCCTAGGAAGGACCACCCCCATGACCACGACCCTCATCGTCGACGGCATCGACGCCCTGAAGGAGCTGGCCGGCAGCGAGCTGGGCACCAGCGGCTGGATCGACGTCACCCAGGACCGGATCGACGGCTTCGCCGACGCCACCGGCGACCACCAGTGGATCCACGTGGACGTGGAGCGCGCGAAGGAGGGGCCCCTTCGGCGCCCCGATCGCCCACGGCTATCTGACTCTCGCCCTCTTCATCCCCCTGTTCACCGGACTCCTCGACGTCCGGGGCGTCACCACGAAGGTCAACTACGGCCTGGACAAGGTGCGTTTCCCCGCCCCGGTCACGGTCGGCTCCCGGCTGCGGCTCGTCGCCCGCCTCGCCGCGGTCGAGGAGGTGAACGGCGGCGTCCAGATCGCCGTCGACGGCACGATCGAGATCGAGGGCGGCGCCAAGCCGGCCTGCGTGCTGCGCAGCCTGTCGCGCTTCTACGCGTAGGCCGGCTGCGGCCGGGTCCTGGCCCGGACCCGGCCGCGGCTCACGCCTCCGCGCCGTCCACCACGAGGACGATCTTCCCGGTGGTGCGGTCCGTCCTCGCCGAGCGCGTGGGCCTCGGCCGCGGCGGAGAGCGGGAAGACGGAGTCGACGTGGGCGCGGAGCGCGCCGGAGGCGACGAGGTCCGCGATGGCGTTCATGCCGCCGTGGTCGGCCTCGACCAGCATGGTGACCGCCCGGACGCCCCGCCTCGGCCGCCTTCGCCGCGTCGTCGGGGTCGGTGGGCGGCAGGATCGACACGACGATGCCGCCGGGGCGCAGCACGTCGAGGGAGCGGGTGCGGGTGTCGCCGGAGAGGGGGTCGAGGACGACGTCGATGTCCTTCGTCGCCTCGCGGAAGTCGACCGAGCGGTAGTCGATCACCTCGTCCGCGCCGAGCGAGCGCAGGAAGTCGTGCTTGGGGGCGCTGGCGGTGGCGATCACATGCGCCCCGTGCGCCTTGGCGATCTGTACGGCGAGGTGGCCGACCCCGCCCGCGGCCGGCGTGGATCAGGACGCGCTGCCCGGCCCGCAGCCCGGCGGTGTCGACGAGCGCCTGGTACGCGGTGAGGGCGGCGAGCGGCAGGGCGCCGGCCTGTACGTGTCGACCTCGCGAGGGCTGCGGGCGAAGGCACGGGCCGGGGCGTGTGACGTACTCGCGTGGGCGCCGACCCCGTGCGGGTACGGCAGCATGCCGAGACCTCGTCGCGGGCCGAAGAGGGTGACGCCGAAGCCGACCGCCTCGACGACGCCAGGAGACGTCCCAGCCGAGGACCGGGGCAGCTCGCTCAGAAGAGGGCGTCGAGGCGACAGGTGCTTCAGTCCGTCGGGTGACCCCCGGAGCGCGCGGACCGGCGACAGGATCTCGCTGGGCCTCGGGACGGGACGGCCGGTACCTCGACCTCCTGGAGGACTCGGGGGTTCCGTGGGTGCGCTGGCTGATGGCCCGCATGGTGGGGGCGGTGGGGCGCAGTGGTGCTGTTCGTCATGGAGCAAGCCTCGCCGGAGCGCCCCGGGACGTACCATGGCATGAAGGCCTCTTCGACAGGATCGTGCCATGGGAAACGTCCCCGCGGTCGTCGTCTCGCTCTGTGACGGCGTGTAACCCTTCGAGCTGGGCATCGCCCGACCGGGTCTTCGCGCGGCCGGGGGCCGCTATACGAGGTCCTGACCTGCTCGGTCGACGGCGGGCCGTGCGGACGAACTCCGACTTCTCGTGAGACCGTCGCGCACGTCAGTCCCGAGGTGCTTGAGCACGGCGACACCGTGATCCTGGCCCCTGCCCTGCGAGACCGCCCTCGTCTCGCCCGAGCTGCCTCGAGCGGTCGGCGCGGCCCCTCGCGCGGACGATCCCGCGGGGCGCGTCGGATCAGTGTCCATCTGCACGACCGTGCTGCTCGCCAGCGGCGGGCTCCTCGACGGCTGCGCCGAGGCGACCACCCACTGGCGCTCGTGTGGAGCGTTGCCGCGCGTGGTTCCTGAGGTGGCAGCTCGACCCGGACGTCCTGTTCATCGCGACGGCGACATCCTCGACCTCGGCGGGAGGCGCCGTCGGGCGTGGACGTCTGTCTGCACCTGCTGCGCAAAGGACCACGGGACCGCGCTCGCCAACCGGGTTCGCCCGCCTGGCTCGTCGTGCCGCCCGGGCGGACGGCGGCCAGGCGCTCAGTACATCGAGCAGCGGTGCCCGAGCCACCGGCGAACGACACCTCGGCCACCGCCAGTGGGCGCTGGAGAACCTGCACGAGCCGCTGGCCCGCGCCGATCTCGCCGGGCACGTCCCGGATGAGCCTGCGCACCTTCGCGCGCCGGTTCAACGAGGAGTCGGCATGAGCCCGGGCCGCTGGCTGATCCAGCAGCGGGTGACCGGGCCCGTGACCTCCTGGAGTCCACCGACCTGGCCGGGGACGACATCGCGGGCAGGTCGGCTCGCCACCGGAACCTCCCCTGCGCCCAGCACCTGCACGCCGCCATCGGGGTGACCCCCCTGGCCCTACCGGCGCACCTTCGCGGCGGGGTGGGCGCCGGGCGTCTAGCGCCCGTCCAGCAGGGCGCCGAGTCCGGCCGCCAGCCGCTCGTACTCCTCGGGCCGCGTTGTAGATCTCGCCGCTGATCCGGATGCCGCCGCCGTCCGGCCAGGCCAGACGAGGGTCGGCAGCCGAGGGCGGGCCGCGATCTCCTCGCGCAGCGCGGCCCGCCTCGCCTGCGTCCGGGCCAGGCTCCGGGGCAGCCGCAGGGAACCGCATGGCGAGCCCCTCGTCCACGGGAGGGGCGTGACGCCCGGGAGGCGGGACAGCAGTGGCGGGCGCCGTACGCGACGAGGGCGCCGTTGTGGGCCGACGGGTCGCGGCGCCGAGGGCGCTCGATCAGGTCGAGGCCCTCGGGCGCGGCCAGCCAGCCCGTGTAGTCGGCGGTGGCCCGGAACTCGACGCGCGCGGAGCAGCCGCGGTGGCCCTCCAGGAGGGCACCGGCGCGGGGACCCGGGCCGGAACCCGGGGCCGACCGCGAGGACCGGCGCTGCCCGGCGGGGCGTAGGCCCCACTTGTGCAGGTTGCCGAACCAGAGGTCGCGGCCGTCCGGCGAGCGGTTCGGCGAGCATCCGGGCGCGTGGGCGCCCGTCCGACGACGGTGGTGATCCCGCGGGCGCGCAGCTCGGTGAGCAGCCGGGCGTGGCCGACGGGCCGCCGGTGGGCGAGCTGATACTGGTCGAGCAGCGCCACCTGGTGCGGGGCGTGATCCCGGCGAGCACCGCCGCGCACACCGCGTCCTCGTCCGGGAGGGCCGGGTCGAGGGCGACGGTGGTGAGAGCGGGGCGCGCCGGGCGGCGGCCGTGATCACCCGTGCCGTAGCCGTGGTCGGTCACCAGGATCTCGTCGTTCCCGCTCCAGGCGCAGGGCCGTCGAGCGCGAGGTTGGCCGCCTCGGTGGCGTTGGCGACGAACGCGAGGCCCTCCGGCTCCGTTCCCAGTGCCGTCCGGCGACGCGGGCCCGGGCCGCGGCGAGCCGGTCGGGGACGTCGCGGAAGAAGCGGTCGGGGTCGGCGGCGGACTCGTCGTCGAGGCGGCGGCGTTCCCGGGGCGACGGGGACCGGGACGGCGCCGTAGGAGCCCGTGGTTGAGGTGGGCGACGGCGGGGTCGAGCCGGAACAGGCCGGCGCCGCCCGGGAACGCGCCGGGCCGCCGCGGATCCGGCGGGCGCCGTCGCCCGTCCGGCCGCGCCCGAGGCCTTCCGCCCCGTCATCGGACCTCCACGACACCGTACGGCCGGGGGCACCCGGGTGCGGACGGTCGTGTACGTGACGCGTCGACACCCACCCTCGGTGCGGGCCGGGCGCCTGGCGCCGTCGACCAGGACAGTGGCGTGGGGCGCCGGGGAAGCGCGCCACCCAGGTGTAGGGCCGGGTGCCGGAGGTGGGGTGAGGGGGTGGAGCGGAGGGACGCCGGGGCCGTGTCGTGCCGCAGGGTGAAGGCGGAGTCGCCGACCGCAGGTCCGAGACGCTCAGCCAGTCCATGCCGGAGGGCAGGCGCGGCTGGGTGGTGAGGGTGCGGGCGGGGGGCGTCGGGGGTGACGCCCCATGAGGCCCTGGACGGTCTGGGGCGAGAGGGTGAAGGACACTCGGGGTAGTCGCGTTGGTTGCCCTGGCGGGGTGTGACGTGCCGGACCATCCTTCTCCGGCGTAGATGCGGCGCATCCACTTCCAGGCGGTGTCGGCGGCGCGGTTGTCGGTGAGGAAGGTGTCGGGGAGGTAGGTCAGGGCCTCGATGTTGTCGGGGCGGCCGGCGCCTCGGCGCCTGGGCGTCGATGTAGTCGAGGTAGGCCTTCGCGGCGGGCGCCCGGGGTCGATGATCCCTTCATCGGCATGAAACCAGCTGTTCTCCTTGCCCCCAGCCGGTCAGCGCCGCCGTCGGTGGTGTAGCCGCGCGGACCATGTCGGCGCCCGAACCGGTGCCGCTCCAGGTGGTGTTGAAGTAGGTCCTGAGCGCGCGCGGGCGCGGCGGTTCGAAGCGGGCGGCGGGGGTCGCGGTGTCGCCCTGTGCGCGGGCGAGGGAGGCCATCGCGCGGTAGGCCCTGTACTGGAGAGCCGATGGCGTCGGCCCGGCCTCGGCGAGCGGTTCGCGCTCTGCTCGTTGTAGCTGGCGGTGCCCGGAAGATGCCGTGTCCGGTGCCCTCGGCGACCCGCACGGGGCGTTGTCCTTGCGGCCGTCGTGGAGGGTGACGAACTCCTCGGTGTGTGCCGGTAGAAGTCCCACAGGGCCGGGTCGTCGAGGTAGGGCGGGGTCGCCGCTCCAGCGGTAGCCTCCTCGGCCTTCTGGACGAGTTCGAAGGGGCGGGGACCTCGCGGACGAAGAGCTCGGGGCCGCCGGTAGTCGATGGAGAGCGGGCTGCGGTTGTCCGAAGTTGAGCGCCCACACCGGGTAGTAGGCGTGCTCGGCGTGGCGGAGGAGGCGGCGAAGGCGCGCAGCATCTCCTTGTTCTCGTCGGGCAGGCCGAGGATGCGCACCGGCGAGTGGTGGGCCATGTCGCGGGAGTAGTAGCCGCTGCGGTTCGCGTAGCCGGCCCAGTAGGAGGGGCCGTAAGACGCCGGCCGGTGTCCGCGGTCTGGCGTTCGTCGGCGTCGAGGGGGCCCCGGGTGCCGCGGGAGGTGGACCAGCTGTTGGCCTTGTGCTTGGCCCAGTCGAACATCGCGACGATCATCCGGGGTCGTGGAGCCGATCCGGGGGTCGGCCGGGGCCGCCGGGGAGGACCATCACGTCGTCGACGTTGACCAGCCCCGGCCGACTCGAAGGCGATCTCCAGCCGGTCGCCGGGGGCGAGGGTGACCTGCCGAGCGGTGTGGCGCCGGTAGCCGGCGCCGGCCGGCAGGAGCCGCCTCCGCGGTCCTCGGTGGCCGTTGACGCGCAGGACGTAGCGGGCGCCGGGGCCGCCCGTGGCGATCCAGGCGGAGACGAGGTAGCCGCCGTGCCCGGGGCGGTCACCGGTCTGGAGAGATCTTCATGCCGCGCCGGCGTTCGAGGTAGGCCAGCCGTCCGCCGGCGTGCGGGTAGTTGCTCGCCACGCGGTGCCGGAGGTGAACCTCCCAGCCCTCGCGCCCCGTTCGAAGAACCCGGGTCGGCGACGGCCAGCGGGGCGGGTGCGGTCGGCCCACGTCGGTGCGGCCGGCGCGCGGGGGTGGCGTGGGCGCGCGTGAGCGGGGCGAGCGTACTGAAGAGCAGCGCGACGGCTGCGAGCAGCGTCAGGCGGGTGCGCGTCATGAGGTGTCTCCCGGACGGGTCGGGCGGCGCGCGGCACGCTAGCAACCGGGAAGAAGGGACCGCCAATGCATCGGGCAACATTCCTGACGGATCAAACTGAAAAGTTTCAATCGAGTCTTGCAACTCGGGCGGGAGGGCTTGTAGCGTCCCGCCCCATGACAGACAGAGACTCGGCAGGACACCCCGCCCGGCGCCACCTTCCTCCGCATGGGCGGCGGGGGCACTGGCCTCTCGCTCGCCGGCTGCACCGGCAGCGGCGCCGCCGACGCGGGCGGTTCGGGCGGCAAGGGCGGACCCCGCAAGGGGAAAGGATCACCAGGTCTGGTCCGGCCAGGGACCCCGCGGCCGAACTCAAGGCCTGCTACGAAGTTCAACAAGGAGTTCACGGACATCCAGGTCACCGTCGAGGACATCGGCAACCCGGCGATCTGGGACAAGATCACGGCGGGCCTGGCCGCCGGCGGCCAGGGCCTCGCCGAGTGTCCTGCACATCGGCGTGGGACTACCTGCCCGGGTAGTCGAGCGCTTCCCCGGCGGTCTCGCCGACCTCCCTGCCGCCGCTGGGCGAGACCGCCCACAAGCAAGGACCATTCGACCGCCGCCGTGGCAGAGACCGTTCTGCCCCACGGCAAAGCGGGTCGACGCCCTCTTCCTGTTGGAGGCCAACTCGGCGGGCTCTCTACTACGGGCCGACCTCTTCGAGAAGGCGGCGTCGACGTCGGCGCGCTGCAGACCTGGGACAGACGGTCGAGGCGGGCAAGCGGCTCAAGGCCCGCACCGGCGCCCCACCTCCTCGGCATCGACAAGCCCGCCTCGCAGCCGGACGCCGCCAACTTCTTCCAGCTGCTGCTCCAGCTCCAGGGCGCCTTCTACTTCGACCTGGAGGGCCGCATCACGCTGGACTCCCCCGAGGCCGTCCGGGCGATGACGCTCATCAAGACCATGAACGACGCCGGTCTGGTCAGCGACCTGGCCGGCGGCTGGAACGCCCTGATGATGCTCGCTGAAGCGGGCACCCGCCGCCGTGCTCCCCTGGCCCACCTGGTTCGGCGGGATCATCCAGGAGCAGGTGCCCGCCGAGGCCGGCAAGTGGAAGGTGCGGCTGCCCCCGGCCGTCCGCCGCGGCGGCCCCACCGCGGCGACGTGTGAACTCCACCCACCTCGCCGTCGCGGGCAGCAGCACGCAGCAGGCCGCCGCCTGGACCTTCGTCGAGTTCGCGCTGACCCGGCCCGCCTCCCAGGTGGGCATCTACCGCGGCAAGGGCATCGCGCCGCCCTGCTCAAGGCGTACGACGACCCGGTCTTCCACGAGCCGTCCGCGTTCTTCAGCGGGCAGCGCAAGGGCGAGATCTTCCTCTCCGCCCTCAAGGCCCCCAGCCCCGCCGTGAACTACACCGGCGACTACGCCCGCGCGCTCAAGCTGGTCACCGACGCCCAGTCCCAGGTGCTCCTCAAGGCGCCGACCCGGCGAAGGTGCTGGGCGAGGCGGCCCGTGAACTGGCCCGCCAGACGGGCCGGAAGGCCGCCCGATGACGCAGGTCGCCGCCCCGGCGGCCGGCCCCGCGCCGGCCGCCGCCGCACCACGGCCCGCCGTGCCCCGCCGCCGGCGGCGGGGCCGGGCCGCCCCGTACCTCTTCGTCCTGCCCGCCCTGCTGCTCTTCGCCGCCTTCAAGCTCTACCCGATCGGCTGGTCCTTCCTGCTCAGCCTGCACCGCACGGTCGGCGGCGCCGAGACCTTCGTCGGCGCCGACAACTACCTGCGGCTCGCGGAGGACCCGCTGCTGTGGACCGCGCTGCGCAACACCCTCGTGATCCTCGTCGTCCAAGTGCCGCTGATGCTGGCGCTCGCGACCGGGCTCGCCGTCGCCCTCGACTCCACCCTGCTGCGCGGCGCCCGGTCTTCCGGCTCGGCTTCTTCCTGCCGATGGTCACCGGCCTCGTCGCGTACGGCATCGTCTTCTCCGTCCTGCTCAACAAGGACTACGGCCTGGTCAACTGGGTGTTCGGGCGCTTCGGCGCCGACCCGGTGCCGTGGCTGACCGATCCGATGTGGGCGCGGATCTCCCTCGCCTGGCGCTGACCTGGCACTACACACCGGCTACAACGCCGTCATCCTGCTGGCCCGGCTGCAGACGGTGCCGCGCGAGCTCTACGACGCGGTCGCCGTCGACGGCGGCGGGGCGCTCTCCGCCTTCCGGCACGTCACCCTCCCCGGACTGCGCCCGGCCCTGCTGCTCACCACGGTCCTGTCCACCATCGGCACCCTCCAGCTCTTCGACGAGTCCGTACGTGCTGACCGGCGGCGGCCCGGACAACGCCACCCTGACCATCGGCGTGTACCTGTACCAGAACGCCTTCACATACTTCGACTTCGGCTACGCCTCCGCCATCGCGTACGCCCTCACCGTCCTCGTCGGGCTGCTCGGCCTGATCCAGTTCCGCCTCCTCGGGGAGAAGCCGTGACCGCCCGCCGCGCCCGCCCCCGCCACCCGGGGCGAGCCTCCTGCTCACCTCCGCGCTCGGCCTGGCGCTCGCCGTCGTCGTGGTCCCCGTTCTACTGGCTGGCCGTCGGCGCCACCCCACAGCTCGGCGGAGATCTTCGACAGCCCGCCGCCGCTGCTGCCCGGCGGGCACCTCGGGGAGAACCTCGCCACCCTCCGGAGACCGCCGACTTCGGCCGGGTCGTGCTCAACTCCCTGGGCATCGCGCTGGTCTACACGCTGCTCGCGGGCACCGTGTGCACCCTCGCCGGATACGGCTTCGCCACCTACCGCTTCCGCGGCCGCGAGGCCTGTTTCGGGCTGCTGATGCTGGGGCTGGTCGTGCCCGCGCAGATCACCCTGGTCCCGCTGTTCCAGATGATGGCCGAGCTGCACTGGCTGAACACCTACCAGGCCGTCGTCGCCCCGACCTGGCCCTGCCCTTCGGCATCTTCCTGATGCGCCAGTCGATGGCCGCGCTGCCGCAGGAACTGCTCGACTCGGGGCGGATGGACGGCTGCGGCGAGCTGCGGCTGCTGTGGCGCGTCGCCCTGCCGCCGATGCGCCCGGCGCTCGCCGCCCTCGCGCTGTTCCTCTTCCTCTACCAGTGGAACGACTTCGTCTGGCCGCTGATCGTGCTGCGCGACGACAGCGCCTTCACCATCCCGGTCGCGCTCGCCTCGCTCCAGGGCCTGGACGAGACCGACTACGGCGCCATCCTCGCCGGCACCTCCCTCGCCGCCGTCCCCATGGCGGTGGTCTTCCTCGCCCTCCAGCGGCACTTCGTCTCCGGCCTCCTCGCGGGTGCCGTGAAGGAATGAACCGGACAAGCGACATGAGCCAGCCCAGCCCCACCACGCCCCCGCCCGCCCAGGCGGTGACCACCGCCCATCTGGCTCCCGCCCCCGCCGAGCCGCTGCTCGACACGGTGTCGATCGCCGTCCTCGTGCCGGGCCGGGACGGCCCGCTCCCCCGCTGGACGCTGGTGTCCGCCCACCGACGGAGTGCGGCTCCCTCGAAGTCGATGCCGACGGCGGGCCCGTGGAGATCCGCCTCTCGGTGCCGGCTCGGCGACGCCGCCGGCTACTGGCACCCGAAGGGCGGCTGGCGGCGCACCCTGGTCGCCGACTGGGAGGGCCTCGCCCGAGTCAGCCTGGTCGACGGGGCCGCCGCCGGCTGCCTGTACGAGCACTCCGGCGCCACCCTGCTCGCCTTCGCCGCCGCCGACCCGGTCCCCGAGGCCACCGTCCGCTTCGGGGTGTCGGAGGAGAACGACACCCACGTCGTCCACCTGGTCTGCCCGCCTCCGCCGCCCCGCACCGGCTGCTCCTCGTGCCGCGGGCGCCCTCCGTCGCCGCCGCCCTGCGCCCGCTGCGCACCTGGTTCGCCGCCGACCGCCCGCCGATGCCCGTGCCGGACACCGCCCGGCTGCCCGTGTACTCCACCTGGTACGCCTTCAACCAGGACGTCTCCGCAGGCGCCGTCGAGACCCAGGCCCGGCTCGCCGCCGGGCTCGGCTGCGGGGTGCTGATCCTGGACGACGGCTGGCAGGCGTACGGCAACGGGCGCGGCTACGCAGGCTGCGGGGACTGGCGCCCGGACCGGGCCAAGTTCCCCGACCTGGCCGAGCACGTGGCCCGGGTGCGCGCGCCGCCGGACTCCACTACCTGCTGTGGGTCGCGCCGCTGCTCGTCGGCCCGGAGGCGGACTGCTTCCCGCGCTGGGCCGCCGCCGCGCCCGCCCCGGCCACCGTGCCCGGCGCCCGGGTGCTCGACCCCCGGCTGCCCGAGGTGCGCCGGCACGTCGTCGAGCTGTGCGTCGCGCTCGTGGTGGAGTACGGACTCGACGGGCTCAAGCTGGACTTCCTCGACGAGGCCGCCGTGTACGCGGGCGACGGCGGCGAGGACGTGGGCCGGGCGATGACCGGGCTGCTCGCCGAGCTGCGGGCCGCGCTGGAGTCCGTACGGCCCGGGGTGCTGCTCGAACTGCGCCAGCCGTACGCCGGTCCCGGCATGGCGCCGTACGGGAACCTGCTGCGCTCCTTCGACTGCCCGGGCGACGCGACCGCCAACCGGGTGCGGACGCTGGACACCGCGCTGCTCGCGGTCGGCGGGGCGGTCCACTCCGACATGGTGATGTGGTCCCGCTCCGCGCCGGTCGAGGCGGTGGCCCGCCAGCTGATCGGCGCGCTGCACTGCGGTGCCCCAGGTCTCCGTGCGCCTGGACGAGCTGCCGGAGGCGCATCTGGCGGCCGTGCGGTTCTGGCTCGCGACCTGGCTGCGCCACCGCGAACTGCTCCTGGACGGCCGGGTCGAGCCGGGCCGGCCGGACGAGCTGTACCCGCTGGTCACCGCGGCCCTGGGCGAGGAGTGCCTGGTGAGCGTGCACGGCGACCGGGTGGTGGCCGCTCGACTTCACCGCGCACCGCCGCTACCACCTGGTCAACGGATCGGACCGGGACCGGCTGGTGGTGGAGGTCCTGGACGGCGGGCAGGGGGTGACCGCCGAGGTGCACGGACCGGACGGCCGTATGATGGCTGATCCGCTGTCGCTCCCGCCCCAGGGGCCCCGTTCCCTGGCCGTATCCGCGCGGCGGCCTGGTTTCGCTCGTACTCACGGAAGGACCGCGATGAAGGTCGGCATCACCGACGTCGCAGCCCGGGCTCAGGTCAGCGAGGCCACCGTCAGCCGGGTGATCAACCGGCGGCAGGGGGTGTCGAAGAAGACCCGCGAGGCCGTCGAGCAGGCGATGGCCGAGCTCGGCTACGAGCGTCAGACGCAGGGGCAACTGGTCGCCGTGGTGACCGAGTTCGTGTCGAACCCGTTCTTCGCGGACGTCGCCGAGCGGATCGAGTCGGCGCTCGCCCCGCACGGCCTGAAGACGGTGCTCTGCCCGGTCTTCCCCGGCGGCGTGCAGGAGCTGGACTTCCTCAGCTCGCTCGTGGACAAGGGCATCGCGGCCGTCGTCTTCCTCTCCGCCTCCAACACCGTGGAGGGCGCGGACACCGACGGCTACGAGCTGCTGCGGCAGCGCCGCGTGCCGTACGTGGGCATCAACGGCGAGTTCGCGGACGGGGTGCCCGCCCCGGTCTTCTCCACCGACGACGCCCTCGCCGCCGAGCTGGCCGTGGACCATCTGCACCGGCTCGGCCACCGCCGGATCGGCATGGCCTCGGGTCCCTCGGGCAACCGGCCCGCGGACCGGCGGGTACGGGGCTTCGTGGCGGCCATGGCCCGGCGCGGCATCGACGACGCGGAGCGCTGGGTGGTCCGCCAGTCCTACAGCGTGGAGGGCGGCCAGTCGGCGGCCACCTCGCTGGTCGGCCTGGGCGCCACCGGGATCGTCGCGGCCAGCGACTTCATGGCGCTGGCGCGGTCCGCGGGATCCGCCGGCTGGGCCTCTCGGTGCCCGGCGACGTGTCGGTGGTGGGCTACGACGGGTCGACCGTCACCGAGTTCACCGACCCGGCCCTCACCACGGTCCGCCAGCCCGCCGACCGCCTCGCCCTGGAGGTGGGCCGCGGCGTGCTGGCCCTGGTCAGCAACCGGGAGGTCCCCCACGGGCGAGCTCCTGTTCGACCCGGAGCTGGTGATCAGGGCCTCCACGGGGCCCGCCCCCCGCGTGACTCCGGACGGGGCGGGCGGCCCTCGGGCGCGCGCCCCGTTTGCCCGGCCCGTCCGGTGGTGCGGTAATGGGAACGCCATGTCCCCTCCGCCCCACCAGTGACGCGGGGAGCAGCCATGACCGACGGTCCCCAGCCCATCAGCCCCGAAGCCCGGCGCGCCCTGGAGCGGGAACTCGCGGAGCTGCGCGCCGACCGCGCGAAGGTGGCGGCGACGCTGCGGTCCGAGGACCCGGTGGGCGACCGGGCGGACGAGGCCGACGAGCTGCAGCGGGCCGACGACGTCGCCCGCCTGGACGAGCGGATCGGCGCGATCGAGGGGCGGCTGCGCGAGGGCGCCGTCGCCGGACCGCCGCCGGCCGACGCGGTGGGCGTGGGGCAGCACCGTCACCGTGGCGCTTCGCGGACGGCGCGGAGTCCACCGTCCACGTGGGCGAGCTGGCCGAGGCCCCCGACCTGGACCTGGTGACCGCCGACAGCCCCCTGGGGCGGGCGCTGCTGGGGCGCCACGCGGGCGACACCGTCACGTACCGGACGCCGGAGGGCACCACCACGGCGACGGTGGTGTCCCTCAGCTCGTGACGAGGCTCGCCACCAGGTTGATCGTGGTCGCGAGGATGCTCGCGCCGAACACGTACGACAGCAGGCAGTGCCGCAGCACCACCGCGCGGATCGCCTGGCTGGAGACGTCGTTGTCGGACACCTGGTAGGTCATGCCGAGGTTGTAGCTGAAGTAGAGGAAGTCGCTGAACCGCGGCGGCTCCTCGGAGTGGAAGTCGATCCCGCCGCCGGGCTCCCCGTAGAACATGTCCGCGTAACGGGTCGCGTACATCAGGTGGAGCGCCGCCCAGGCCATGAAGACGCCGGCGAGCGCGGTCGCCGCGGCGGCGTGCCCCGTGCCGGGGTCGGCTCCCAGGAGCAGCAGCACGATGGCGACGAGGCCGCACAGCGCGGCGGAGACCACCACGATCTCGGCCAGGAGCGGCCGGAAGTCCTCCCGGCCGACGTTGCGGCGGGTGGCGGCGGCGTCCATCGGCCAGAGCACGGCCCAGCCGGTGACGACGAAGACCGACTCCCCGGCGGCGATCCCGGACAGGGTGCCCAGCGACACCCGGGTCAGCACGCCCACGAGCAGGCCGACGAGCACGCCGACGACGGCCGAGCCCACCAGCCGGGGGACCGCGGCCAGCGGCAGCAGCTCGCGCGTCACGGGCTCAGTGCCGGAGGACGACGACGGCCTCGTCCGTGTAGGTCAGGAAGGTCAGCGTCTCCTGGAAGTACAGCTCGACGCCGTGCGCGTCGTGGGACGTGTAGCCGATCGCCACGTCCTGGCCGAGCCGCAGCTCGAAGTCGCCGCCCCGGGTGGACAGGACGAACGCGCCGCTGAGCGCCGGCGCCCACAGCGGCGGGCCGTCCAGCATCCGGGCCAGGTGCGCGGCGATGGGGTAGCCGTGGTCGGAGGTCTCGCTGACGGCGCTGTACTCGTCGGCGCCGAGCAGCAGCGCGTACGGGCCGTCGACGCCGGCGAGCCGCAGCGAGGTCAGGGCGCGGCTGACCGCGTCCGGGTAGTCGCGCGGCTCGGCGGGCAGGCTGAGCACCGGGTTCGAGCTGCGGTTCCGCAGCCCGTCGATGCCCGCGGCCGGGTAGCCGTCGAAGACGGCCCGGTCCTCGGCGAAGGCCATGGCCCGCGCCGCGTCCTTCACCGGCTGCCAGTCGGAGTCGCTCGAGCCGCGCTCGACGTCGTCCACGGCGGCCCTGCTGACGGTGAACGGCACCCGCAGTTCGACGAGCGGCTTCGCCTCGCGCAGCCGGGCCGTCACCCCGGGGGCGGGCGGGTCGATGCCGGTGAGGTGTCCGGTGCCGACGGCGGCGAGGCCGGGGCCCGCGGGGTCGGGCACGTCGACGACCCGGCGGCCCGCGACGTGGCGCCGGAAGGTGCGCCGGGCCTCCTCCTCGATCTGCTCCCAGGCGGCCTGGGTGACGGGGGCGAGTTCGCGGTGCAGGTTGGTGGTGCCGGCCGGGTCGGCGGAAGCCGTCATGACGGGTCACGCTCCTTTCATGCTGCCGATGCCGAGGGTGCCGCCGGGGGCCGTACGCACGACCGAGGGGGGCCGGGGTGGTCGCGGCGGCGGACCCGGCCGTCGCCGTGGCCGCCGCGGTCGGCGGGTCCGGCAGGTCGTCGAGGAAGTCGGCGCTCGGCACGTGGAAGAGGCAGCCCGTCACGGCCGTCGAGAAGTCGAGGATGCGGTCGGTGGTGCCGGGCGGGTCGCCGAGGAACATGTGGGAGAGCATCAGCTCGGTCACGGCGGGGGTCCGGGCGTAGCCGATGAAGTACGTGCCGAACTCGCCGCTGCCGACGTTCCCGAACGGCATGTTGGCGCGCAGGATCTGCCGCTCGGTGCCGTCCTCGTCGGTGATGGTGTTGAGCGCGACGTGGGAGTCGGGCGGCTTCACGTCGTCGGGGAGCTCGACGTTGTCCGCCTTGTGGCGGCCGATCACGCGTTCCTGCTCGTCGACGGTGAGCCCCTGCCAGGCCGTCATGTCGTGCAGGTACTTCTGCACGATCACGTAGCTGCCGCCCCGGAATCCGGGGTCCTCGTCGCCGACGAGGACGGCCCCGGCCGCGACCCCGCCCTCGGGGTTCTCGCTGCCGTCGACGAATCCCAGCAGGTCACGCTCGTCGAAGTAGCGGAAGCCGTGCACCTCGTCGACGACGGTCACGGCACCCGCGAGGCTCCGCGCGATCAGCCGGGCCAGCTCGAAGCAGAGGTCCATGCGCTGGGCGCGTACGTTCGACGAGCGTGACCTGCTGGGATTCGTCGACGGCAGCGAGAACCCCGAGGGCGGGGTCGCGGCCGGGGCCGTCCTCGTCGGCGACGAGGACCCCGGATTCCGGGGCGGCAGCTACGTGATCGTGCAGAAGTACCTGCACGACATGACGGCCTGGCAGGGGCTCACCGTCGACGAGCAGGAACGCGTGATCGGCCGCCACAAGGCGGACAACGTCGAGCTCCCCGACGACGTGAAGCCGCCCGACTCCCACGTCGCGCTCAACACCATCACCGACGAGGACGGCACCGAGCGGCAGATCCTGCGCGCCAACATGCCGTTCGGGAACGTCGGCAGCGGCGAGTTCGGCACGTACTTCATCGGCTACGCCCGGACCCCCGCCGTGACCGAGCTGATGCTCTCCCCACATGTTCCTCGGCGACCCGCCCGGCACCACCGACCGCATCCTCGACTTCTCGACGGCCGTGACGGGCTGCCTCTTCCACGTGCCGAGCGCCGACTTCCTCGACGACCTGCCGGACCCGCCGACCGCGGCGGCCACGGCGACGGCCGGGTCCGCCGCCGCGACCACCCCGGCCCCCTCGGTCGTGCGTACGGCCCCCGGCGGCACCCTCGGCATCGGCAGCATGAAAGGAGCGTGACCCGTCATGACGGCTTCCGCCGACCCGGCCGGCACCACCAACCTGCACCGCGAACTCGCCCCCGTCACCCAGGCCGCCTGGGAGCAGATCGAGGAGGAGGCCCGGCGCACCTTCCGGCGCCACGTCGCGGGCCGCCGGGTCGTCGACGTGCCCGACCCCGCGGGCCCCGGCCTCGCCGCCGTCGGCACCGGACACCTCACCGGCATCGACCCGCCCGCCCCCGGGGTGACGGCCCGGCTGCGCGAGGCGAAGCCGCTCGTCGAACTGCGGGTGCCGTTCACCGTCAGCAGGGCCGCCGTGGACGACGTCG
The DNA here is from genome assembly GCF_039535475.1 of Streptomyces showdoensis. Classification (NCBI taxonomy): domain Bacteria; kingdom Bacillati; phylum Actinomycetota; class Actinomycetes; order Kitasatosporales; family Streptomycetaceae; genus Streptomyces; species Streptomyces showdoensis. Next base: position 191,441 of record NZ_BAAAXG010000006.1, read on the forward strand.
AGCGCGGCTCGAGCGACTCCGACTGGCAGCCGGTGAAGGACGCGGCGCGGGCCATGGCCTTCGCCGAGGACCGGGCCGTCTTCGACGGCTACCCGGCCGCGGGCATCGACGGGCTGCGGAACCGCAGCTCGAACCCGGTGCTCAGCCTGCCCGCCGAGCCGCGCGACTACCCGGACGCGGTCAGCCGCGCCCTGACCTCGCTGCGGCTCGCCGGCGTCGACGGCCCGTACGCGCTGCTGCTCGGCGCCGACGAGTACAGCGCCGTCAGCGAGACCTCCGACCACGGCTACCCCATCGCCGCGCACCTGGCCCGGATGCTGGACGGCCCGCCGCTGTGGGCGCCGGCGCTCAGCGGCGCGTTCGTCCTGTCCACCCGGGGCGGCGACTTCGAGCTGCGGCTCGGCCAGGACGTGGCGATCGGCTACACGTCCCACGACGCGCACGGCGTCGAGCTGTACTTCCAGGAGACGCTGACCTTCCTGACCTACACGGACGAGGCCGTCGTCGTCCTCCGGCACTGAGCCCGTGACGCGCGAGCTGCTGCCGCTGGCCGCGGTCCCCCGGCTGGTGGGCTCGGCCGTCGTCGGCGTGCTCGTCGGCCTGCTCGTGGGCGTGCTGACCCGGGTGTCGCTGGGCACCCTGTCCGGGATCGCCGCCGGGGAGTCGGTCTTCGTCGTCACCGGCTGGGCCGTGCTCTGGCCGATGGACGCCGCCGCCACCCGCCGCAACGTCGGCCGGGAGGACTTCCGGCCGCTCCTGGCCGAGATCGTGGTGGTCTCCGCCGCGCTGTGCGGCCTCGTCGCCATCGTGCTGCTGCTCCTGGGAGCCGACCCCGGCACGGGGCACGCCGCCGCGGCGACCGCGCTCGCCGGCGTCTTCATGGCCTGGGCGGCGCTCCACCTGATGTACGCGACCCGTTACGCGGACATGTTCTACGGGGAGCCCGGCGGCGGGATCGACTTCCACTCCGAGGAGCCGCCGCGGTTCAGCGACTTCCTCTACTTCAGCTACAACCTCGGCATGACCTACCAGGTGTCCGACAACGACGTCTCCAGCCAGGCGATCCGCGCGGTGGTGCTGCGGCACTGCCTGCTGTCGTACGTGTTCGGCGCGAGCATCCTCGCGACCACGATCAACCTGGTGGCGAGCCTCGTCACGAGCTGAGGGACACCACCGTCGCCGTGGTGGTGCCCTCCGGCGTCCGGTACGTGACGGTGTCGCCCGCGTGGCGCCCCAGCAGCGCCCGCCCCAGGGGGCTGTCGGCGGTCACCAGGTCCAGGTCGGGGGCCTCGGCCAGCTCGCCCACGTGGACGGTGGACTCCGCGCCGTCCGCGAAGCGCACGGTGACGGTGCTGCCCACGCCCACCGCGTCGGCCGGCGGCGGTCCGGCGACGGCGCCCTCGCGCAGCCGCCCCTCGATCGCGCCGATCCGCTCGTCCAGGCGGGCGACGTCGTCGGCCCGCTGCAGCTCGTCGGCCTCGTCCGCCCGGTCGCCCACCGGGTCCTCGGACCGCAGCGTCGCCGCCACCTTCGCGCGGTCGGCGCGCAGCTCCGCGAGTTCCCGCTCCAGGGCGCGCCGGGCTTCGGGGCTGATGGGCTGGGGACCGTCGGTCATGGCTGCTCCCGCGTCACTGGTGGGGCGGAGGGGACATGGCGTTCCCATTACCGCACCACCGGACGGGCCGGGCAAACGGGGCGCGCGCCCGAGGGCCGCCCGCCCCGTCCGGAGTCACGCGGGGGCGGGCCCCGTGGAGGCCCTGATCACCAGCTCCGGGTCGAACAGGAGCTCGCCCGTGGGGACCTCCCGGTTGCTGACCAGGGCCAGCACGCCGCGGCCCACCTCCAGGGCGAGGCGGTCGGCGGGCTGGCGGACCGTGGTGAGGGCCGGGTCGGTGAACTCGGTGACGGTCGACCCGTCGTAGCCCACCACCGACACGTCGCCGGGCACCGAGAGGCCCAGCCGGCGGATCCCGCGGACCGCGCCCAGCGCCATGAAGTCGCTGGCCGCGACGATCCCGGTGGCGCCCAGGCCGACCAGCGAGGTGGCCGCCGACTGGCCGCCCTCCACGCTGTAGGACTGGCGGACCACCCAGCGCTCCGCGTCGTCGATGCCGCGCCGGGCCATGGCCGCCACGAAGCCCCGTACCCGCCGGTCCGCGGGCCGGTTGCCCGAGGGACCCGAGGCCATGCCGATCCGGCGGTGGCCGAGCCGGTGCAGATGGTCCACGGCCAGCTCGGCGGCGAGGGCGTCGTCGGTGGAGAAGACCGGGGCGGGCACCCCGTCCGCGAACTCGCCGTTGATGCCCACGTACGGCACGCGGCGCTGCCGCAGCAGCTCGTAGCCGTCGGTGTCCGCGCCCTCCACGGTGTTGGAGGCGGAGAGGAAGACGACGGCCGCGATGCCCTTGTCCACGAGCGAGCTGAGGAAGTCCAGCTCCTGCACGCCGCCGGGGAAGACCGGGCAGAGCACCGTCTTCAGGCCGTGCGGGGCGAGCGCCGACTCGATCCGCTCGGCGACGTCCGCGAAGAACGGGTTCGACACGAACTCGGTCACCACGGCGACCAGTTGCCCCTGCGTCTGACGCTCGTAGCCGAGCTCGGCCATCGCCTGCTCGACGGCCTCGCGGGTCTTCTTCGACACCCCCCTGCCGCCGGTTGATCACCCGGCTGACGGTGGCCTCGCTGACCTGAGCCCGGGCTGCGACGTCGGTGATGCCGACCTTCATCGCGGTCCTTCCGTGAGTACGAGCGAAACCAGGCCGCCGCGCGGTACGGCCAGGGAACGGGGCCCCTGGGGCGGGAGCGACAGCGGATCAGCCATCATACGGCCGTCCGGTCCGTGCACCTCGGCGGTCACCCCCTGCCCGCCGTCCAGGACCTCCACCACCAGCCGGTCCCGGTCCGATCCGTTGACCAGGTGGTAGCGGCGGTGCGCGGTGAAGTCGAGCGGCACCACCCGGTCGCCGTGCACGCTCACCAGGCACTCCTCGCCCAGGGCCGCGGTGACCAGCGGGTACAGCTCGTCCGGCCGGCCCGGCTCGACCCGGCCGTCCAGGAGCAGTTCGCGGTGGCGCAGCCAGGTCGCGAGCCAGAACCGCACGGCCGCCAGATGCGCCTCCGGCAGCTCGTCCAGGCGCACGGAGACCTGGGGCACCGCGTGCAGCGCGCCGATCAGCTGGCGGGCCACCGCCTCGACCGGCGCGGAGCGGGACCACATCACCATGTCGGAGTGGACCGCCCCGCCGACCGCGAGCAGCGCGGTGTCCAGCGTCCGCACCCGGTTGGCGGTCGCGTCGCCCGGGCAGTCGAAGGAGCGCAGCAGGTTCCCGTACGGCGCCATGCCGGGACCGGCGTACGGCTGGCGCAGTTCGAGCAGCACCCCGGGCCGTACGGACTCCAGCGCGGCCCGCAGCTCGGCGAGCAGCCCGGTCATCGCCCGGCCCACGTCCTCGCCGCCGTCGCCCGCGTACACGGCGGCCTCGTCGAGGAAGTCCAGCTTGAGCCCGTCGAGTCCGTACTCCACCACGAGCGCGACGCACAGCTCGACGACGTGCCGGCGCACCTCGGGCAGCCGGGGGTCGAGCACCCGGGCGCCGGGCACGGTGGCCGGGGCGGGCGCGGCGGCGGCCCAGCGCGGGAAGCAGTCCGCCTCCGGGCCGACGAGCAGCGGCGCGACCCACAGCAGGTAGTGGAGTCCGGCGGCGCGCACCCGGGCCACGTGCTCGGCCAGGTCGGGGAACTTGGCCCGGTCCGGGCGCCAGTCCCCGCAGCCTGCGTAGCCGCGCCCGTTGCCGTACGCCTGCCAGCCGTCGTCCAGGATCAGCACCCCGCAGCCGAGCCCGGCGGCGAGCCGGGCCTGGGTCTCGACGGCGCCTGCGGAGACGTCCTGGTTGAAGGCGTACCAGGTGGAGTACACGGGCAGCCGGGCGGTGTCCGGCACGGGCATCGGCGGGCGGTCGGCGGCGAACCAGGTGCGCAGCGGGCGCAGGGCGGCGGCGACGGAGGGCGCCCGCGGCACGAGGAGCAGCCGGTGCGGGGCGGCGGAGGCGGGCAGGACCAGGTGGACGACGTGGGTGTCGTTCTCCTCCGACACCCCGAAGCGGACGGTGGCCTCGGGGACCGGGTCGGCGGCGGCGAAGGCGAGCAGGGTGGCGCCGGAGTGCTCGTACAGGCAGCCGGCGGCGGCCCCGTCGACCAGGCTGACTCGGGCGAGGCCCTCCCAGTCGGCGACCAGGGTGCGCCGCCAGCCGCCCTTCGGGTGCCAGTAGCCGGCGGCGTCGCCGAGCGGCACCGAGAGGCGGATCTCCACGGGCCCGCCGTCGGCATCGACTTCGAGGAGCCGCACTCCGTCGGTGGGCGGACCCAGCGTCCAGCGGGGGAGCGGGCCGTCCCGGCCCGGCACGAGGACGGCGATCGACACCGTGTCGAGCAGCGGCTCGGCGGGGGCGGGAGCCAGATGGGCGGTGGTCACCGCCTGGGCGGGCGGGGGCGTGGTGGGGCTGGGCTGGCTCATGTCGCTTGTCCGGTTCATTCCTTCACGGCACCCGCGAGGAGGCCGGAGACGAAGTGCCGCTGGAGGGCGAGGAAGACCACCGCCATGGGGACGGCGGCGAGGGAGGTGCCGGCGAGGATGGCGCCGTAGTCGGTCTCGTCCAGGCCCTGGAGCGAGGCGAGCGCGACCGGGATGGTGAAGGCGCTGTCGTCGCGCAGCACGATCAGCGGCCAGACGAAGTCGTTCCACTGGTAGAGGAAGAGGAACAGCGCGAGGGCGGCGAGCGCCGGGCGCATCGGCGGCAGGGCGACGCGCCACAGCAGCCGCAGCTCGCCGCAGCCGTCCATCCGCCCCGAGTCGAGCAGTTCCTGCGGCAGCGCGGCCATCGACTGGCGCATCAGGAAGATGCCGAAGGGCAGGGCCAGGTTCGGGGCGACGACGGCCTGGTAGGTGTTCAGCCAGTGCAGCTCGGCCATCATCTTGAACAGCGGGACCAGGGTGATCTGCGCGGGCACGACCAGCCCCAGCATCAGCAGCCCGAACAGGGCCTCGCGGCCGCGGAAGCGGTAGGTGGCGAAGCCGTATCCGGCGAGGGTGCACACGGTGCCCGCGAGCAGCGTGTAGACCAGCGCGATGCCCAGGGAGTTGAGCACGACCCGGCCGAAGTCGGCGGTCTCCCGGAGGGTGGCGAGGTTCTCCCCGAGGTGCCCGCCGGGCAGCAGCGGCGGCGGGCTGTCGAAGATCTCCGCCGAGCTGTGGGTGGCGCCGACGGCCAGCCAGTAGAACGGGACCACGACGACGGCGAGCGCCAGGCCGAGCGCGGAGGTGAGCAGGAGGCTCCGCCCCGGGTGGCGGGGGCGGGCGCGGCGGGCGGTCACGGCTTCTCCCCGAGGAGGCGGAACTGGATCAGGCCGAGCAGCCCGACGAGGACGGTGAGGGCGTACGCGATGGCGGAGGCGTAGCCGAAGTCGAAGTATGTGAAGGCGTTCTGGTACAGGTACACGCCGATGGTCAGGGTGGCGTTGTCCGGGCCGCCGCCGGTCAGCACGTACGGCTCGTCGAAGAGCTGGAGGGTGCCGATGGTGGACAGGACCGTGGTGAGCAGCAGGGCCGGGCGCAGTCCGGGGAGGGTGACGTGCCGGAAGGCGGAGAGCGCCCCGCCGCCGTCGACGGCGACCGCGTCGTAGAGCTCGCGCGGCACCGTCTGCAGCCGGGCCAGCAGGATGACGGCGTTGTAGCCGGTGTAGTGCCAGGTCAGCGCCAGGCCGAGGGAGATCCGCGCCCACATCGGATCGGTCAGCCACGGCACCGGGTCGGCGCCGAAGCGCCCGAACACCCAGTTGACCAGGCCGTAGTCCTTGTTGAGCAGGACGGAGAAGACGATGCCGTACGCGACGAGGCCGGTGACCATCGGCAGGAAGAAGCCGAGCCGGAAGACCGGGCGGCCGCGCAGCAGGGTGGAGTCGAGGGCGACGGCGAGCCCGGTCGCGAGCGCCAGCATCAGCGGCACTTGGACGACGAGGATCACGAGGGTGTTGCGCAGCGCGGTCCACAGCAGCGGGTCCTCCGCGAGCCGCAGGTAGTTGTCGGCGCCGACGAAGGTCTCGGCGCCGCCGACCGTGCGGTGCAGGCTGAGCAGGAAGGACCAGCCGATCGGGTAGAGCTTGAAGGCGGCGAAGAGCAGCAGGGCGGGCAGGACGAAGAGGTACGGGGCGGCCCGGCCCCGCCGCCGGCGGCGGGGCACGGCGGGCCGTGGTGCGGCGGCGGCCGGCGCGGGGCCGGCCGCCGGGGCGGCGACCTGCGTCATCGGGCGGCCTTCCGGCCCGTCTGGCGGGCCAGTTCACGGGCCGCCTCGCCCAGCACCTTCGCCGGGTCGGCGCCCTTGAGGAGCACCTGGGACTGGGCGTCGGTGACCAGCTTGAGCGCGCGGGCGTAGTCGCCGGTGTAGTTCACGGCGGGGCTGGGGGCCTTGAGGGCGGAGAGGAAGATCTCGCCCTTGCGCTGCCCGCTGAAGAACGCGGACGGCTCGTGGAAGACCGGGTCGTCGTACGCCTTGAGCAGGGCGGGCGCGATGCCCTTGCCGCGGTAGATGCCCACCTGGGAGGCGGGCCGGGTCAGCGCGAACTCGACGAAGGTCCAGGCGGCGGCCTGCTGCGTGCTGCTGCCCGCGACGGCGAGGTGGGTGGAGTTCACCGTCGCCGCGGTGGGGCCGCCGCGGCGGACGGCCGGGGGCAGCCGCACCTTCCACTTGCCGGCCTCGGCGGGCACCTGCTCCTGGATGATCCCGCCGAACCAGGTGGGCCAGGGGAGCACGGCGGCGGTGCCCCGCTTCAGCGAGCTCATCAGGGCGTTCCAGCCGCCGGCCAGGTCGCTGACCAGACCGGCGTCGTTCATGGTCTTGATGAGCGTCATCGCCCGGACGGCCTCGGGGGAGTCCAGCGTGATGCGGCCCTCCAGGTCGAAGTAGAAGGCGCCCTGGAGCTGGAGCAGCAGCTGGAAGAAGTTGGCGGCGTCCGGCTGCGAGGCGGGCTTGTCGATGCCGAGGAGGTGGGCGCCGGTGCGGGCCTTGAGCCGCTTGCCCGCCTCGACCGTCTCGTCCCAGGTCTGCAGCGCGCCGACGTCGACGCCGGCCTTCTCGAAGAGGTCGGCCCGGTAGTAGAAGCCCGCCGAGTTGGCCTCCCAGGGAAGGGCGTCGACCCGCTTGCCGTCGGGGCAGACGGTCTGCCACAGGCCGGCGGCGAAGGCGTCCTTGTGGGCGGTCGCGCCCAGCGGCGCGAGGTCGGCGAGACCGCCGGGGAAGCGCTCGACGTACCCGGGCAGGTAGTCCACGCCGATGTGCAGGACATCGGCGAGGCCCTGGCCGCCGGCGGCCAGGCCCGCCGTGATCTTGTCCCAGATCGCCGGGTTGCCGATGTCCTCGACGGTGACCTGGATGTCCGGGAACTCCTTGTTGAACTTCGGTAGCAGGGCCTTGAGTTCGGCCGCGGGTCCCTGCCAGGACCAGACCGTGATCCTCCCCTTGCGGGGGTCGCCCTTGCCGCCCGAACCGCCCGCGTCGGCGGCGCCGCTGCCGGTGCAGCCGGCGAGCGCGAGGGCCAGTGCCCCGCCGCCCATGCGGAGGAGGTGGCGCCGGGCGGGGTGTCCTGCCGAGTCTCTGTCTGTCATGGGGCGGGACGCTACAAGCCGCTCCGCCCGAGTTGCAAGACTCGATTGAAAACTTTCAGTTTGATCCGTCAGGGAATGTTGCCCGATGCATTGCGGTCCTTCCTTCCCGGTTGCTAGCGTGCCGCGCGCCGACCCGACCCGATCCGGGAGACACCCTCATGACGCGCACCCGCCTGACGCTGCTCGCAGCCGTCGCGCTGCTCAGTACGCTCGCCCCGCTCACCGCCGCCCACGCCACCCCCGCGCGGCCGGCCGCACCGACGGGGCCGACCGCACCCGCCCCGCTGGCCGTCGCCGACCCGGGCTTCGAACGGGGCGGCGAGGGCTGGGAGTTCACCTCCGGCACCGGCGTGGCGAGCAACTACCCGCACGCCGGCGGACGGCTGGCCTACCTCGACGCCGGCAGCGGCATGAAGATCTCCCAGACCGTGACCGCCACCGGGCACGGCGGCTACCTCGTCTCCGCCTGGATCGCCACGGGCGGCCCCGGCGCCCGCTACGTCCTGCGCGTCAACGGCACCGAGGCCGCGGAGCGGCTCCTGCCGGCCGGCGCCGGCTACCGGCGCCACACGCTCGGCAGGATCACCCTCGCCCCCGGCGACCGGCTGGAGATCGCCTTCGAGTCGGGCCGGGGCTGGGTCAACGTCGACGACGTGATGGTCTCCCCGGCGGCCCCGGCCGACCCCCGGATCGGCTCCAGCGACCCCGAGATCGTCGCGATGTTCGACTGGGCCAAGCACAAGGCCAACAGCTGGGTCCACCTCCCCGGCACCCGGGGCCCCCTCGACGCCGACGAACGCCAGACCGGCGGCACCGGCACCGGCGTCTACGGCCCCTCCTACTGGGCCGGCTACGCGAACCGCAGCGGCTACTACTCCCGCGACATGGCCCACCAGCTCGCCGGTGCCGGCATCCTCGGCCTGCACGACGAGAACAAGGAGATGCTGCGCGCCTTCGCCGCCTCCGCCACCGCCGAGCACGCCTACTACCCGGTGTGGGCGCTCAACTTCGACAACCGCAGCCCGCTCTCCATCGACTACCGCGGCCCCGAGCTCTTCGTCCGCGAGGTCCCCGCCCCCTTCGAACTCGTCCAGAAGGCCGAGGAGGCCTACCGCTGGAGCGGCGACCCCGCCTACCTCGACGACCCGGCCCTGTGGGACTTCTACCGGCACACCACCGAGGAGTTCGTCACCCTCCACGACGGCCGCAAGGACAACGGCCCGGTGCGGGTCGCCGAGGGCACCGGACACGGCATCTTCCAGGGCACCGCCAGCTACAACGAGCAGAGCGACGAACCGCTCGCCGAGGCCGGCGACGCCATCGGCTCCCAGTACCAGGCCTACCGCGCGATGGCCTCCCTCGCCCGCGCCAAGGGCGACACCGCGACCGCCGCCCGCTTCGACCGCCGCGCCCGCGCGCTCAGGACCTACTTCAACACCACCTGGAGCGGCACCGGTTCGGGCGCCGACATGGTCCGCGGCTACACCACCGACGGGCGGGCGCTGACCGGCTGGGGCAAGGAGAACAGCTGGTTCATGCCGATGAAGCGGATCATCGACCCCGGCGCCCGCCGCGAGGCCTACCTCGACTACATCGACGCCCAGGCCGAGGGCGCCGGCCGCCCCGACAACATCGAGGCCCTGACCTACCTCCCCGACACCTTCCTCACCGACAACCGCGCCGACACCGCCTGGAAGTGGATGCGCCGCATCTACGCCGAGAAGGACGTCCAGCACGTCAACACCCGCCAGGGCACCAACGGCGACTACCCCGAGGTGTCCTTCACCCTCGTCGCCCAGACCGTCCAGGGCCTCATGGGCGTCACCCCCGACGCCCCCGCCCGCACCCTCACCACCCAGCCGCGCCTGCCCTCCGGCATGGACTGGCTGAGCGTCTCGGACCTGCGGGTCGGCGACTCCGCCTTCACCCTGCGGCACGACACGGCCCCGGCGTCCCTCCGCTCCACCCTCACCCACACCTCCGGCACCCGGCCCTACACCTGGGTGGCGCGCTTCCCCGGCGCCCACGCCACTGTCCTGGTCGACGGCGCCAGGCGCCCGGCCCGCACCGAGGTGGTCGACGGCGTCACGTACACGACCGTCCGCACCCGGGTGGCCCCCGGCCGTACGGTGTCGGTGGAGGTCCGATGACGGGGCGGAAGGCCTCGGGCGCGCCCGAGGCGACGGCGCCCGCCGGATCCGCGGCGCCCGGCGCGTTCCCGGGCGGCGCCGGCCTGTTCCGGCTCGACCCGGCCGTCGCCCACCTCAACCACGGCTCCTACGGCGCCGTCCCGGTCCCCGTCGCCCGGGAACGCCGCCGCCTCGACGACGAGTCCGCCGCCGACCCCGACCGCTTCTTCCGCGACGTCCCCGACCGGCTCGCCGCGGCCCGGGCCCGCGTCGCCGCGCACCTGGGAACGGAGCCGGAGGGCCTCGCGTTCGTCGCCAACGCCACCGAGGCGGCCAACCTCGCGCTCGACGCCCTGCGCCTGGAGCGGGACGACGAGATCCTGGTGACCGACCACGGCTACGGCACGGTGATCACGGCCGCCGCCCGGCGCGCCCCGCTCACCACCGTCGCCCTCGACCCGGCCCTCCCGGACGAGGACGCGGTGTGCGCGGCGGTGCTCGCCGGGATCACGCCCCGCACCAGGGTGGCGCTGCTCGACCAGATCAGCTCGCCCACCGCGCGGCCCGTCGCCACGCCCCGGCTGCTCACCGAGCTGCGCGCCCGCGGGATCACCACCGTCGTCGACGGCGCCCACGCGCCCGGGATGCTCGCCGAACCGCTCGCCGGACGGCCCGACCTCTGGTTCGGCAACCTGCACAAGTGGGCCTACGCCCCGCCGGGCAGCGCCGTCCTCGCGGTCGGCCCCGGGTTCCGGGCCCGGGTCCCCGCGCCGGTGCCCTCCTGGGAGGGCCACCGCGGCTTCCCGCGCGCGGTCGAGTTCCGGGCCACCGCCGACTACACGGGCTGGCTGGCCGCGCCCGAGGGCCTCGACCTGATCGAGCGCCTCGGCGCCGCGACCGTACGCGCCCACAACGGCGCCCTCGTCGCGTACGGCGCCGCACTGCTGTCCCGCCTCCCGGGCGTCACGCCCCTCCCGTGCGACGAGGGGCTCGCCATGCGGTCCCTGCGGCTGCCCCGGAGCCTGGCCCGGACGCAGGCCGAGGCGGCCGCGCTGCGCGAGGAGATCGCGGCCCGCCTCGGCTGCCGGACCCTCGTCTGGGCCTGGCCGGACGGCGGCGGCATCCGGATCAGCGGGCAGATCTACAACCGGCCCGAGGAGTACGAGCGGCTGGCGGCCGGACTCGGCGCCCTGCTGGACGGGCGCTAGACGCCGGCGCCCACCCCGCCGCGGAAGGTGCGCCGGTAGGCCAGGGGGGTCACCCCGATGGCGGCGTGCAGGTGCTGGCGCAGGGAGGTTCCGGTGGCGAAGCCGACCTGGCCCGCGATGTCGTCCACGGCCAGGTCGGTGGACTCCAGGAGGTCACGGGCCCGGGTCACCCGCTGCTGGATCAGCCAGCGGCCCGGGCTCATGCCGACCTCCTCGTTGAACCGGCGCGCGAAGGTGCGCAGGCTCATCCGGGCGTGCCCGGCGAGATCGGCGAGGGCCAGCGGCTCGTGCAGGTTCTCCAGCGCCCACTGGCGGGTGGCCGAGGTGTCGTTCGCGGTGGGCTCGGGCACCGGCTGCTCGATGTACTGCGCCTGGCCGCCGTCCCGCCAGGGCGGCACGACGGCCAGGCGGGCGACCCGGTTGGCGAGCGCGGTCCCGTGGTCCTTGCGCAGCAGGTGCAGACAGACGTCCACGCCCGAGGCGGCCCCCGCCGAGGTGAGGATGTCGCCGTCGTCGATGAACAGGACGTCCGGGTCGAGCGCCACCTCCGGGAACCACGCGCGGAACCGGTCCACGAGCGCCCAGTGGGTGGTCGCCGGCCGGCCGTCGAGCAGCCCGGCCGCGGCGAGCAGCACGGCCCCCGTGCAGATGGACACGATCCGCGCGCCCCGCGGGATCGCCGCGAGGGCCGCGCCGACCGCCTCGGGCAGCTCGGGCGAGACGAGGGCGGTCTCGCAGGGCGGCAGGATCACGGTGTCGGCCGTGCTCAGCACCTCGGGACCGTGCGCGACGGTCACCGAGAAGTCGGAGTTCGTCCGCACCGGCCCGCCGTCGACCGAGCAGGTCAGGACCTCGTAGCGGCCCCCGGCCGCGCCGAAGACCCGGTGGGCGATGCCCAGCTCGAAGGGGTACACGCCGTCCAGAGCGAGGACGACGACCCGGTGGACGTTTCCCATGGCACGATCCTGTCGAAAGATGGCATTCATGCCATGGTACGTCCCGGGGGCGTCCGGCGAGGCTTGCTCCATGACGAACAGCACCACTGCTCCCACCGCCCCCACCATGCGGGCCATCAGCCAGCGCACCCACGGAACCCCCGAGGTCCTCCAGGAGGTCGAGGTACCCCGTCCCGTCCCCGGGCCCAGCGAGATCCTGGTCGCCGTCCGCGCCTCCGGGGTCAACCCGACGGACTGGAAGCACCGCGCCTCCGACGCCCTCTTCCTGAGCGAGCTGCCCCTGGTCCTCGGCTGGGACGTCTCCGGCGTCGTCGAGGCGGTCGGCTTCGGCGTCACCCTCTTCCGGCCCGGCGACGAGGTCTTCGGCATGCTGCCGTACCCGCACGGGGTCGGCGCCCACGCCGAGTACGTCACCGCCCCGGCCCGTTCCTTCGCCCGCAAGCCCGCCGAGGTCGACCACGTACAGGCCGGCGCCCTGCCGCTCGCCGCCCTCACCGCGTACCAGGCGCTCGTCGACACCGCCGGGCTGCGGGCCGGGCAGCGCGTCCTGATCCACGCGGCCGCGGGCGGGGTCGGCCACCTCGCCGTACAGATCGCCAAGGCGCACGGGGCGCATGTGATCGCCACCGCCAGCGCCCCCAAGCACGACTTCCTGCGCTCGCTCGGCGCGGACGAGGTGATCGACTACCGCTCGGTCGACTTCCGCGAGGCGACGAAGGACATCGACGTCGTCCTCGACCCCCTCTCCGGCGACACCCGCACCCGCTCCCTCGACGTGCTGCGCCCCGGCGGCATCGTCGTGTCGATCCTGCCGCCCACCGACCCCGACGACGCGGCGAAGGCGGCCGAGCGGGGCGTCCGGGCGGTCACCATGCTGGTCGAGGCCGACCACGGCGGCATGAACGCCATCGCGGACCTCGTCGCCTCCGGCGCGCTCCGCGCCCACGTCGACTCCGTCTTCCCGCTCTCCGCCGCGGCCGAGGCCCACGCGCTCGGCGAGACGGACCGCACCACCGGGAAGATCGTCCTCGTGGTGGACGGCGCGGAGGCGTGAGCCGCGGCCGGGTCCGGGCCAGGACCCGGCCGCAGCCGGCCTACGCGTAGAAGCGCGACAGGCTGCGCAGCACGCAGGCCGGCTTGGCGCCGCCCTCGATCTCGATCGTGCCGTCGACGGCGATCTGGACGCCGCCGTTCACCTCCTCGACCGCGGCGAGGCGGGCGACGAGCCGCAGCCGGGAGCCGACCGTGACCGGGGCGGGGAAACGCACCTTGTCCAGGCCGTAGTTGACCTTCGTGGTGACGCCCCGGACGTCGAGGAGTCCGGTGAACAGGGGGATGAAGAGGGCGAGAGTCAGATAGCCGTGGGCGATCGGGGCGCCGAAGGGGCCCTCCTTCGCGCGCTCCACGTCCACGTGGATCCACTGGTGGTCGCCGGTGGCGTCGGCGAAGCCGTCGATCCGGTCCTGGGTGACGTCGATCCAGCCGCTGGTGCCCAGCTCGCTGCCGGCCAGCTCCTTCAGGGCGTCGATGCCGTCGACGATGAGGGTCGTGGTCATGGGGGTGGTCCTTCCTAGGGAAGCGCCGGGTGGCGTGTCAGGGGGTTCCGTACCGGGTGCGGAGCTGGTGCTTGAGGAGCTTTCCGGAGGCCGTGCGCGGCAGTTCGGCGACGACCACGACGGACTTCGGGATCTTGTACCGGGCGAGCCGGCCGTCCAGCGACGCGAGGATCGCGGCCGGATCGGGCGTGCCGGCCGCTCCGGTCACGATCACCGCGCGGACCGTCTCGCCCCACGTCCCGTCGGGCACGCCGATGACGGCGCACTCGACGACGTCGGGATGGGCGAGCAGGGCGTCCTCCACCTCGGCGGGGTAGATGTTCTCCCCGCCCGAGATGATCATGTCCTTCAGGCGGTCGACGATGGTGACGTAGCCGTCGGCGTCGACCCGGGCCGCGTCGCCGCTGCGGAACCAGCCGTCGGCGAACACGGCCGCCGTCTCCTCGGCCAGGCCCCAGTAGCCGGCCATCACGTGCGGGCCGCGGACCAGCACCTCGCCCGTCTCGCCGGTCGCCGCCGGGGTCAGGTCGGGGCGCACCACCCGTACGTCGGTGAAGAAGTGCGGCACCCCGGCGGACCCGGCCTTGCTCACGGCGTGCTCCGCGTCCAGGAACAGCACGCCCGGTGAGGCCTCGGTCATCCCGTACCCCTGGAGGAAGGCGAGCCCCCGCTCCTGGTACGCGGCGATGAGCGCGGTCGGCACGGGCGCGCCGCCGCAGGTGAGCAGCCGCAGACTGGACAGGTCGGCCGTCGCCCAGCGCGGGTGCCGGGCGACCCGGTCGAACATGGTGGGCACCCCGAACACGAAGGTGACGCCGTGCCGTTCGATCAGGTCGAGGGTGTCGCCCGGGTCGAAGGACTCGACGAGCAGGCACGCTCCGCCCTTGAGCAGGACCGGCAGGGCCAGCATGTTGAGGCCGCCGGTGTGGAACAGGGGGGCGGAGACGAGCGCGGTCTCGTCGCCGGCCAGGTCGAGGTCGACGAGGACGTCGACCGCGTTCCAGACCAGGTTGCCGTGGGTGAGCATCGCGCCCTTCGGGCGGCCCGTGGTGCCCGAGGTGTACATGATGAGGGCCACGTCCTCGGGCGAGACCCGCTCGTCGACCGGCTCCGCGGAGGCGGCGGCGAGCAGCTCCTCGTACGGGCCGCCGGTGTCGACGACCGTCCGCACACCGGTCCCGCCCTCCGCGAGCGCCGCGTCCGCCACCGCCGCGAGGGCGGGCGAGCGGAGCAGCACGGTGCTGCCGGAGTCGCGCAGCTGGTACGCGATCTCGGGCGCCGCGAGCCGGGTGTTGAGCGGCACGAAGACCGCGCCGAGCAGGCCGGCCGCGAACAGGGTCTCCAGGAACGACGGATGGTTGGGGCCGAGGTAGGCGACGCGGTCGCCGCGCCGGACCCCGGCCGTCCGCAGGGCGTGGGCCAGCCGGGAGGTGCGTGCGTGCAGCTCCCCGTACGTGACGGTGGCGCCGTCGTGGATCAGGGCGGTGCGGTGCGGGGTCTTGCGGGCCCGGCGGGCGGGCCACGACCCCAGTCCCTCGTTGCGCATCGGGTGCCCTTTCAGGAAGGGGAGTCGGAGCCGGTGAGGCCGAGCAGCCGGGCGGCGTTCTCCTTGAGGATCTTCGGGCGGACCGCGTCCTTGACCGGCAGCTCCGCGAAGTCGGCGAGCCAGCGGTCGGGGCTGAGCACGGGGAAGTCGGAGCCGAACAGGACCTTGTCCTGGAGCAGGGTGTTCGCGTACCGGACCAGCTGCGGCGGGAAGTACTTCGGCGACCAGCCGGACAGGTCGATGTGCACCCCCGGCTTGTGGGTCGCGACGGCGAGCGCCTCGTCCTGCCAGGGGAAGGACGGATGCGCCAGGATGATCTTCAGGTGCGGGAAGTCGGCGGCGACGTCGTCGACGTGCAGCGGGTTGGAGTACTTGAGCCGGATGCCGCCGCCCCCGGGGACCCCGGCACCGATGCCGGTCTGCCCGGTGTGGAAGAGGGCGATCGTGCCGGTCTCCTCCATGACCTCGTAGAGGCCGTAGGCCATCCGGTCGTCGGGGAAGAAGCCCTGGATGCTCGGGTGGAACTTGAAGCCCCGGACCCCGTACTCCTCGACCAGCCGGCGGGCCCGCCGCACTCCGGCCCGGCCGCGGAAGGGGTCGACGGAGGCGAAGGGGATGAGGACGTCGGCGTGGGCGGCCGCCGCCTCGGCGATCTCCTCGTTCGGGATCGGCTCGGTGCCGGTGGCGTGCTCGGCGTCCACGGTGAAGACCACCGCGGCCATCCGCCGCTCGCGGTAGTACGCGGCGGTCTCCTCCAGGGTCGGCTTCCGCTCGCCCGCGACCTTGAAGTACGCGGCGGAGGCCGTGTGCAGCTCCTCGGAGAGCGAGGCGTGGCCCTTCGATGAGACCTCGCAGTGGGTGTGGACGTCGATCGCGACCAGGTCGTCCACGGACGGCGCGGACATCAGGCCTCCGGGAGCTTCGGCGCGGGGATGCCCACGGTCTGCGGCTCGCGGCCCACCGAGGTGTGCCAGGCGGCGGCCAGGGTCTCCGGGGTCCAGCCGCCGTCGGCGTACGCGGTGGCCACCTCCTGCGGGTGCGACCACAGG
Source organism: Streptomyces showdoensis (assembly GCF_039535475.1). Classification (NCBI taxonomy): domain Bacteria; kingdom Bacillati; phylum Actinomycetota; class Actinomycetes; order Kitasatosporales; family Streptomycetaceae; genus Streptomyces; species Streptomyces showdoensis. Next base: position 207,542 of record NZ_BAAAXG010000006.1, read on the forward strand.
GCCAGCTTGTCCCCGCCGATGCCGACGCACTGGCCGGTGATGCCCCGGGCCGCCTCGGAGGCGAGGAAGGGGACGAGGGCGGCGCAGTCCTCCGGGGTGCCGAACCCCTCGCCCTTCCGCAGGAAGTCCGGCAGCGGCTCGCCGCCGCGGAGCGCCTCGACGTACGGGGCGAAGGCGGGGACGGTCTCGGTCATGGCGGTGGCGGCCACCGGGACGACGGCGTTGACGGTGATGCCGGCCCGGGACAGCTCCATCGACCAGGTACGGGCCATGGCGGCGATGCCGGCCTTGGCGGCCGCGTAGTTGGTCTGGCCGAAGTTGCCGCGCTGCCCGGCGGGGGAGCCGATCAGGATCAGGCTGCCGCCCTCGCCCTGTTCGCGCATGCGGACGGCGGCGGCCCGGGCGCAGGTGAAGGTGCCCTTGAGATGGGTGGTCACGACGGCGTCGAAGTCGTCGTCGGTCATCTTCCACAGCACCTTGTCGCGCAGGATCCCGGCGTTGGTGACGAGGACGTCGAGCCGGCCGAAGGTTTCCACGGCGCGGGCCACCAGCCGGTCGGCGGCCTCGGCGCCGCCGACCGCCACGGCCTCGGCGACGGCCCGCCCGCCGGCCGCGACGATCGAGTCGGCCGCCCGCCGGGCCACCTCCTCGTCCAGGTCGTTGACGACGACGGCGGCGCCCGCTGCGGCGAGCGCGGAGGCGTAGGCGAGACCGAGACCGCGGCCGGAGCCGGTGACGACGGCCACCTTCCCGGTGAGGTCGACGGCGGGGGAGTGCGACATGAGCTGTCCCTTCGGGAGTGAGGGAGTGAGGGAATGACGGGCGCGGGAGTACGGAGCGGGTCACCGGGAGAGCGTGGGGCTCGATCGCCGGCGGTCCGCCGTGATGGAAGCTAGGACCAATCATTGTTGACGTCAATAGTTGTCAGCAACACCGGTAGTGCCCCATGCTGGACCCATGGACGAACCCTGGATGCTCGGACTGCACTCCGACAGCGGCTACCTGCTCTACCGCCTCGGCCTGCGCTCGGGGCAGCTCTTCAACGCGGCGCTGCAGGAATCGGGCCTCCGCCTGCGCCACTACGCGCTCCTGCGCTACCTGGCCACCGTCGAGGGCGCGCTCCAGCGGGAGTTGAGCACCCGGCTCGGCTACGACCCCAGCGCCATCGTGGGCCTCGTCGACGACCTCGAACGCCTCGGCCTCGTCGAACGCCGCCCCGCGCCCGGCGACCGGCGCAGCCGCGTCGTCGTCCTCGTCGACGCGGGCCGCGCCTTCCTGCGCGACACCGACCGCACCAGCCGCCGCGTCACCGACGACCTGCTCCATCCGCTGACCGAGGACGAACGGGCCGTGCTGCACGGGCTGTTGCAGCGGGTCGCCGAGCCGGAGGCGCCCGGCGGGGCCTGACGCCCCGCCCGGTTCACCCCGCCGTCGCGAAGAAGGCCGTCAGCTCCTCCACGTACCGCTGCGGATGGCTCACGTGCGGCACGTGACCGGCGCCCTCGAAGACCCGGGTGCGCGCGCCCGGCAGTGCCCCGGCGACCCGGTCGTAGACCGCCCGGAACCAGCTCGGGCTCCGTGAGCCCCGGGTGAGGAGCACGGGGGCGGCGCAGCGCCGCAGCCCGGCCACGTCGAGGGCGGCCCAGCCCGGGTCGCCCTGCTCGTCGAGGAAGGTGGGGGCGTTGGCGACGAAGGTGTCCCGCAGCCGCTGAGGGAACCGCTCCCACTCGCCGGGCCCGAAGGCCACCCCGTCCACGAAGGTCCGGGCGGCGGTGAGCGGGTCGCCCGCCCGTACCAGGGCGGCGACGGCGTCGAGCCGCCCGCGCGTGGCGGCCACCTCCTCCCGGTGCTCGGGCACCTCGGCGGCGAGGTCGAGCAGCGGGGGCTCGTGGACGGCGAGGGCCCGGAACAGCCCGGGCCTGCGGGCGGCGAGCCCGAGGGCGGTGGAGGCGCCGAAGGAGTTGCCCGCGACGAACGCGGGCGCGAAGCCCAGCGCCTCCATCAGCGCGGCCAGGTCGTCCTCGTCCTCGCGCCGCGAGCCCTGTCCGGCCGGCCGCTCGCTCGCGCTGTGCCCGCGGCGGTCGTAGACGAGCACCCGGTGGCGCAGGGCGAGCCCGTGGACGACCTGGTCCCAGTTGTGGTGGTCGCCCCAGGAGCCGTGCACCAGGACCAGCGGGGCACCGTCGCCGCCGGCCTCGTAGAACAGGCGTGCCCCGTCGACCTCGACCTCTGCCATCCGCTGCTCCCTGCGACGGCCCGATCCGGCCCGGTGGGACCCGACCCGGCTCGGTCCGGTCCAGGGCTCCATTGTCCGGCGGACGTACGGCTCCGGGGCGGGAGAACGCGCGGGGCGTGCGGGTGGCAGACTCCGCCCATGGGGTTCGAACTTCTCGCGGCGACCGGTGTGCTGGCGCTTCTGACCATGGTCCCGGGACCGGACATGGCGATCGTGACCCGCAGGGCCGTGGCCGCCGGCCGGCGGGACGGGCTGCTGACCGTCGGCGGGATCGTCGGCGGGCTGCTGGTCTGGGGCGTGCTGGCGGTGGCCGGGCTGGCCGCCGTCCTGGCGGCTTCGGCCGTCGCGTACACCGTGGTGAAGCTGGTCGGCGCGGCCTACCTGGTCTTCCTCGGTGCGCAGGCGCTGTGGCGGACCAGGCGCGGTGGGGCGGCGGCGCCCGTGGACGCGCCGCCGCCCGCCGGGAACCCGTGGCGGACCGGTCTGGTGGGCAACCTGCTCAACCCGAAGATCGCGGTCTTCTACACCGGCCTGCTGCCGACCCTCGCCCCGTCCGGGCTCTCCCCGCACACCGGGATGGCCCTGCTGGTGCTGGTCCACGCGGCGCTCACGGTCGTCTGGCTCTCCGGCTACGTGCTGCTGCTCGCCGGGGCCCGCTCCTTCTTCGCCCGGCCCGCCGTGCGGGGCGCGATGGAGCGGGTCACCGGTGTGGTGCTCATCGGCTTCGGGGTGAAGGTCGCGACGGCGGCCTCCTAGCGTGCCGCCCGGGCCCGGGCGGCACGCGGTCAGGTCCCCCAGGCCTCGAACTCGTAGATCCGGGCGGCCGGATCGGTGGTCTGCGTGGGCGCCGTGACCACCAGCCGGACGTACCGGGCGGACAGGGCCACCGGGTGGGTCGTGGTCGCCGCCGTGTTGCCGCTGACGGTCACGGCGGTGGTCCAGGCGGCGGTGGTGCTGTCGCGGACCTCCACCCGGAAGTCCCGGGTGTTCCAGCTCGCGCTCTCGCCGCCGGCCGCCGCGTGCTTCACCACGAAGCGGTTCAGCGGCCGGGACGAACCGAGGTCCACCTCCAGCCACTTGGCCGAGGTGGTCGCGCACCACTTGTCGGCGTTGCCGCCCGAGACGCTGCCGTTGACCGCCTTGGCGGGGGCCTCCGAGGCGTTGCACTGACCGGAGGCCGTCGCGGGCCGGTTCAGCGCCAGGTTGCTCTCGGTGGTCGCGGACCAGGTGACCGTGGTGCTCGCGGCGGGGGAGCGGCCGAACTCGGTGGAGACGGCCTCGACGTCGAGCGTCGTCGAGGTCTCGGTGCCGGCCCGGTCCAGCTTCGGTACGAAGTAGCTGTCGTTGGGCGTGGCGCCCAGGAAGGTGCGGCCGCCGTCGGCGTTGCGGCGGTACACCTCGTAGTGATGGACCTCGCCGGAGGCCGAGGCGGTCCAGCCGAGCCGGAGCGACTTGCTCGCGCCACCGGTGTCCGTCGTGCCGAGGACGGTGGGCGCCGTCGGTGCGGACGGGGCGTCCACCGCGCCGTCGTACAGGGCGATCCGGCCCACCTTGATGTCGTACGAGGAGGTCGTCCCGGTCGTCTCCAGGCCGAGCTGCGCGACCGTCTTCCCGGCGTACGCGGAGAGGTCGAGCGTCTTGTGCTCCCATCCCGTGCCGGTGGTGGCGCCGAGGTCCAGCGTGGTGAAGGTGGTGGGGGCGTCGGTGAAGGAGACGGCCGCCTTCAGCCGGGTGGGCCCGGCGGCGGGGGTCTTCACCACCACCGACAGCTTGGTGTCGGCCGCCACGGGCAGCTTCGTCTGGTACAGCCGTACGGTGTTCACGGCGTCGAGCGTGCCGGTCAGGCGCAGGGCCGAGCCGCCCTCGTAGGCGTCGGTGTAGTCGATCGACGGCTTGAGTTTCGTGCCCGTGGACGTGACCAGCCAGCGGTAGGTGGGCGGCACGTCCTGGAGGGAGAGGTTGTTCCAGGCCGCGCCGGACACCCGGGTCCCGCCGGAGTGGTAGAAGTCGCCCTGCCCGGCGTCGAAGTGGGTGACGAAGGGCTTGGCGGTCACGGGCGAGGACTCGGCGACGTACTGCGCGAGCCCCTTCCAGGAGAGTGTGGTCGTGTGTCGGGACGGGTCGCCGTTGGCGCCGACCCAGTAACGGGCCCGCGGGCCGTGCGTCGGCCCGGTCGCGGCGGACTTCCAGGTCCACTCGGGGCGGTAGAGCCCGAGCGAGTGGTGTGCGGCCTGTCCGGCGGGGAACAGGGCGTTCCAGTCGACGCTCGTGCCGTAGCCGTTGGACTCGGTGTCGATGCGCTGACAGCTCGTACTCGCCGCGCCCGAACCGCGGGCCAGGTGCGGGAGGAGTTCAGGCCGCTCGCGCTCCAGTTGAAGTTCAGGAACACCGAGTCGCTGGTGCGCTGCGCGCCCTCCTGGAGGAAGGCGTCGTTGGCGGAGGTCACGCGTTCTGCCAGCTCACCGAGCCGGACTCGGTCATCGCGTCGTACCACATGAACTCGACCGGGCCGAGCGAGCGGGCGTAGCGCATCGTGTTGCGCACCTCGGTCGCGAGCGCCGCGTCTCCGCCCGCCGTCTCCTGGTTGACGAACCAGCCGTCGAATCCGTAGTCGCTGCGCGACCTGGGCCAGCTTGTCGGCGACGGGGTAGCGGCCGCCGGACTTCTGCGTGAAGTCGCGCACCCACTGGAGGCTGGCCGCCGTACGCGCGGTGGCGGTACAGAAGGACGGTGCCGTAGACACTTGACCCCGTTGCGGTGGGCCGCGTCGACGACGGTCGGGTTCGCGCGAGGATCAGACCCTCGCCGGCCGAAACGCCCAGACACCAGCTGGTCGACGTACGTGCCGTGCCCGAAGGCGAGT